>JBJOQI010000243.1:0-6876 GCA_046050045.1 Pseudomonadota bacterium
AGCCCCCTTCGGCATCTGCCCCGTATCAGAGGGCCGGGCCGTCGCCGGGTCAAGGCCGCTCAGCCCCGCGCGCCCCGCTCCAGCAGGCCGTTCACGACGTTTCCGGAGATCCCCGCGCCAAGCGGGCTGAAATCCCCCGCGCCGAACATCGCCTCTGCCGCATCATGGATCACCCGGTGCGCCGCCCGCGCCAGCGACGAGCCCAGCGAGATGCGGGCGACACCCATCGCCGCAAACTCGGCGCGGCCCAGCCGGGTGAAGGGCCCCGCCGCCAGCGCATTCACGGGCTTTGCGGTTGCCGCGCAGACTGCCGCGATGTCCTCCGGGCTTGCCGGATAGGGCACGTACAGGCAGTCCGCCCCGGCCGCGTCAAAGCCCCGGATGCGCGCCAGCGCCTCGTCCATGCCATAGGTGCCGTTCATCACCCCGTCGGCCCGCGCCACCAGCACGAAGTCGCGGGGCAGGGCGCGCGCCGCCGCCGCCGCCGCGCGGATGCGCTCGACCGCAAGGCCGCGGTCATAGGCGGCCCCGTCCGGAAAGCGCGTATCCTCGATCGAGATGCCGGCCAGCCCCGCCTCTGCCGCCAGACGCACCGTCTCGGCGCAGGTGTCGGGGTCGTCGCCGAAGCCGTTCTCGAAGTCGCCCGAAACGGGCAGGGGCGTCGCCGCCACCAGATCGGCCGCATGGGCCAGCGCCTCGTCGCGGCTGACCGTGCCGCCGTCACCGCGCCCCAGGGTGAAGGCATGGGCCGCCGACGAGGTCCCGATCGCCTCTGCGCCCAGCGCCGCCAGCATCCGCGCCGACCCGGCATCCCAGGCATTGGCCAGGATGAAGGGATCACCCCTGCGGTGCAGCGCGCGGAACCCCGCGCCCGGATCATGGCGTGGCATGAAATCCTCCCTCGGCGGCGAAGTGCCGCCACGTCAATGTTCCCCTCGACGCGAATGGAATATCAAGAACAGAATTGTAACTGTCCCGGGCCAAAGAATTGACCCAATCAGCCAGAATCACGCGCTTGGCCGCCGGTCGTTCCCGCGGCACGTTGTAACGAGGTCCACATGTTTCGCTTTCCCCGTCCGGCCCTGACCGCGACCCTTGCCCTGGCGCTGGCCGCCTGCGGCACTTCCTTTGGCACCAGCTACGACGCGGCCGTGCCCCCCGACGTCGCCCGCGACTGGCGGCTGGCCGACGTGATCGTCACGGTCCCCGCCAGCCTGTCGGTGTCCGAGGCCAAGGCGATCTTCCCGCAGGCCGACATCGTCTGGCGCGAGGATCCGCCCGGCGACCGCCGCGCCCAGGTCGCGGCCCTGCTCGATGCCGCCGCCACCGCCGGGGCCAGCCCGCTGCAGGGCGCGCGCCCGGTGAACATCTACCTGACCGTCACCCGCTTCCACGCCCTGACCTTCGAGGCCGAATCGCGCCTGCGCTACTCCGGCGTCCATGACATCGAGTTCAACGCCCGCGTGACCGACGCCGCGACCGGTGAGGTTCTGGCAGGCCCCGAGGGGATCGAGGCCTCGCTGCCGGCGCTCTCGGGCGTCGACATGGTGCAGGCCCGCGCCCGGGGCGAGACCCAGCGCAGCCAGATCACCGCCCATGTCGCGGCGACCCTGCGCGGCTGGCTTGGCCTCGGCCCCGACCCCCGGCAGCAATTCCGCCGTCTGGGCGGCTAACCCGCGCCCGCCACCCGCTCGGCAAAGGCCCCGAGGCGCGCCAGCGCCTCGGCGAAGTCGGCATCCGCCACGGTCATCGCCACCCGGATATGCCCGGCCGAGGCCGCCCCGAAGCTTTCCCCCGGCATCACCGCGATGCGCTCTTCCTCCAGCAGCCGCAGCGCAAAGGCATTGCCGGTCAGGCCGGTCGCGCGCACGTCGAACATCACGTACATCGCCCCGTCCGCCGGGATCAGCCGCAGGATGTTCGACCCGCCCAGCACCTTCCGCGCGATCCCGCGCCTGCGCCGGAACGGCGCCGCGATCTGCTCCTCGAAGTTCTCGCCCCGGTTCAGCGCGAACAGCGCGGCATCCTGCACGAAGGCCGGAACGCCATAGGTCGTGTTCGTGGCCAGCACCGCCACCGCCTCGACCACCGCCGGATCAGCCACGATCCAGCCCAGCCGAGAGCCGGTCATCGCATGGCTTTTCGACATCGACCCCACGACCAGCGTGCGCTCTGCCATCCCCGGCAGGGTCCGCGGGCTGATGTGCTGCCCCTGCCAGACCTGGGTGTCATAGACCTCGTCCGAGATCAGCCAGAGGTCAGCCTCCGTCACCGCCCGCGCGATTCCGTCAAGCGTTCCCCGCCCGTAGATCACCCCGGTGGGGTTGTTGGGCGAGTTGACCAGCAGCGTCCGCGCCCCCGTGGCGCGCGCCGCCGCGACCAGCGCCGCCTCCTGCGGCTGAAACGCCTCCTCGGACCGCGTCGCCACGCTGACGGCATGGGCCCCGGTCGCCCGGATCGTGCCGGGATAGGTGGCATAGAAGGGGTCGCAGTAAAGCCCGGTCTCGCCGTCGGACAGCAGCACCATGTGGCTGGCAAACAGCGCGGCCTGCCCGCCCGGCGTGACGATCACGTTTTCCCACGTCGTCCTGACCCCGGTGCGCGCCTCGACCCGTGCCGCGATTGCCTCGCGCAGCGGGCGCTTGCCGGGGCCGAAGGTATAGCCGGTCTGCCCCGACAGCGCCGAGCCGTGCATCGCATCGAGGATCGTCCGGTCGGTGCGGATGTCATGCTCGCCGATCGTCAGGTTGATCAGCCGCTCGCCCGCCAGTGTCAGGTCGCGGGCGCGGTAGTATACCTCCCACCCGTCCTCGCCGCCTTGCGTGATATGGCCGACCCGCCGCCCGAGCTTCATGTCCGTCCCTCCCGTTTCGGGCGGGGAACCGACCACGACGCGCGCAAAAGGGCAAGGGGGGGCGGGCGGACAGGGAAAGGCACGGCCTTTCCCCGCCCGAGGCGACCGCGCCACCGCACGACCGCATCCGCCAGCACGACGAAGGCCAGCGCCCGGCCCGGGCGGCGCAAAGCGCCCGCCGGGGGCGGGGCGGGCGCTGGCCGGGGGCATTGGCCCCCGTCCGGTCTGGCCTTGAGTGCATCGCATGGCCTCGGCAATGGCCGTGGCCAAGGTGCCCGGGCCCCGGCCCGGGCAGCGCCCGACCCGCCCCCACGGGGCGGGCGCTTCGCTTCCCGCCCCTCGGGTCGGGCGCTGCCCTCAGCGATCTTCTTTCTTGCTTGGGCGAGCTGCCCCCCATGAAATTCCTTTGCAGGCCCGCGCCTTCCGCGCTATGCCTTGCCCCCATGAAACGGACCGGCATCCTCATTTGCTGCTGCATTATCCGCTGACATCTGTCAGGCGGGCCGGTTCCTCTGTTCCCAGGACAAGACGAACACGCTAAGCCCGCCGCGGGACTGCGCGCGACGACGACGCCTATCGGGAAGGGACGGGGCCATGACGGTCATCAGGCTGCACAACACCAGGTCGCGGACGAAGGAGGTCTTTACCCCCATCGACCCGCAGAACGTGCGCATGTATGTCTGCGGCCCCACCGTCTACGACCGCGCCCACCTTGGCAACGCGCGGCCCGTGGTGGTGTTCGACGTGCTTTTCCGCCTGCTTCGTCATGTCTACGGCGCCGGTCACGTCACCTACGTCCGCAACTTCACCGACGTCGACGACAAGATCAACGACGCGGCGCAAAAGCGGAAGCTGGCGGGCGACCCGCGGTCGCTCGAGGCGCTGATCCGCGAGCGGACGGACGAAACCATCGGCTGGTATCACGCCGACATGGACGCGCTTGGCGCGCTGCGGCCGAATGTCGAGCCGCGGGCGACCGAGTTCATCGGCCAGATGATTGCGATGATCGAAGGGTTGATCGCGGGCGGCCACGCCTATGCCAGGGATGGCCACGTCCTGTTCCGCGTCCGCAGCTACAAGGACTACGGCAAGCTCTCGGGCCGCTCGGTCGACGACATGATCGCCGGGGCCAGGGTCGAGGTCGCGCCCTTCAAGGAAGACCCGATGGATTTCGTCCTGTGGAAACCCTCCACCGACGACCTGCCGGGCTGGGACAGCCCCTGGGGCCGCGGCCGCCCCGGCTGGCACATCGAATGCTCGGCCATGAGCCACGAACTGCTGGGCGAAAGCTTCGATATCCACGCGGGCGGCATCGACCTGCAATTCCCGCATCATGAGAACGAGATCGCCCAGTCGGCCTGCGCCCATCCCCACGGCGACTTCGCCCGCTACTGGCTGCACAACGAGATGCTGCAGGTCGAGGGCAAGAAGATGTCGAAGAGCTTGGGCAACTTCTTCACCGTGCGGGATTTGCTCGACAAGGGCATCCCGGGCGAGGTGATCCGCTTCGTGATGCTGTCCACGCATTACTCGAAGCCGATGGACTGGACGGCAGAGAAGGCGAAACTGGCGCGGCGGACGCTGGCCAAGTGGTATGGTCAGGCTGCGCAGGCGTCTGCGGGATGCACGCCCTTTGATCGCGCGGTCGCGGCGCTGGCCGATGACCTGAACACGCACGGCGCGCTGGCGGAATGCCACGCATTGTCGGGTGCGGATGATTTCGCCGGGCTGCGCGGCACGATGGAGCTTCTAGGCTTCTTCGACGGCGGCGCCCCGTCATGGGTCGCCGCCGCTGAGCCCAACCTTGGCGCTTTTGCCGATCTTCTGCGCAAGGCGCGCGAGGCCGCGATGACCAACAAGAACTTCGCCGAGGTGGACCGCCTCAAGGCGGCTTTCATCGCCGCCGGGGTAGAGGTCCGCATGACCCGCACCGAGGTGGAACTGGTCGCGGGCGAAGACTTCGACCCCACCAAACTCGAGTCCCTCAAATGACCCCGGCACCCGCCCGCGCAACCTGCGCCCGGCCCGCGGGGCGGGAAGCGAAGCGCCCGCCCCGGGGGGGCGGGTCGGGCGCTGCCGGGGCTTTGCCCCGGCAAAAAGACGACCATTCCAATGCGCCAATCCTTAACACCCCCCTAATTCGCCCGCGCAACCCCCTGAAAACGCTCACCCCACAGAGCGTCCCATCGTGGGACGCCCCGACAGGCCGCCCCACATGACCCGCGAACGCCTCTACCTTTTCGACACCACCCTGCGTGACGGCCAGCAGACCCAGGGGGTCCAGTTCTCGGCCGCCGAAAAGACCCAGATCGCCCAGGCGCTCGACGCCCTCGGGCTGGACTACATCGAGGGCGGCTGGCCCGGCGCGAACCCGACCGACAGCGAGTTCTTCGCGGCCCGCCCCCAGACCCGCGCCACCTTCACCGCCTTCGGCATGACCAAGCGCTCGGGCCGCTCGGCCGAAAACGACGACGTGCTCGCCGCCGTCCTGAACGCGGGCACGCCAGCGGTCTGCCTCGTCGGCAAGACCCATCCCTTTCACGTGAAAACCGCCCTCGGCGTCAGCCTGGAGGAAAACCTCGACAACATCGCCGCCTCGATCCGCCACCTCGTCGCCCAGGGCCGCGAGGCGCTGTTTGATGCCGAGCACTTCTTCGACGGCTTCAAGGCCGACCCCGCCTATGCCGTCCAGGCCTGCAAGACCGCCTACGACGCCGGGGCCCGCTGGGTCGTTCTCTGCGACACCAACGGCGGCACGCTGCCCCCCGACGTGCAGGCGGGCGTCCGGGCCGTGATCGAGGCCGGCATCCCCGGCACCCATGTCGGCATCCACACCCACGATGACGCGGGCCTCGGGGCGGCCAACTCGCTTGCCGCCGTCACCGCGGGCGCGCGCCAGATCCAGGGCACGCTGAACGGCCTCGGCGAGCGCTGCGGCAATGCCAACCTGACGACGCTGATCCCGACGCTCCTGCTCAAGGAACCCTACGCCAGCCGGTTTCAGACGGGCATCACCGCGCAGGCGCTGGCCGGCCTGACCAAGGCCAGCCGCCTCCTTGACGACATCCTGAACCGCGTGCCCTTGCGCAGCGCGCCCTACGTCGGGGCCTCGGCCTTCGCCCACAAGGCCGGGCTGCACGCCAGCGCCATCCTGAAGGACCCCACCACCTACGAACATGTCGACCCAGGCCTCGTCGGCAACGAACGCGTCATCCCGATGAGCAATCAGGCCGGCCAGTCGAACCTGCGCGCCCGCCTTGCCGCCGCCGGGATCGAGGTTGCGACCGGCGACCCGCGCCTGGCCCGCATCCTCGAGGTCATCAAGGAGCGCGAAGATCAGGGCTATGCCTACGACGGCGCGCAAGCCAGCTTCGAGCTTGTAGCCCGCGCCGAACTGGGGCTGCTGCCAAGCTTTTTCGAGGTCAAGCGCTACCGCGTGACCGTCGAACGGCGCAAGAACAAGTACAACCGCATGGTCAGCCTGTCCGAGGCCGTGGTCGTCGTGAAGATCGGCGGCGAAAAGATGCTGTCGGTCTCGGAATCGATGGACGAGGAAGGCCACGACCGCGGCCCGGTGAACGCGCTGTCCAAGGCGCTGGCCAAGGACCTCGGGCCCTACCAGAGCTATATCGAGGACCTGCGGCTGGTGGACTTCAAGGTCCGCATCACCCAGGGCGGAACCGAGGCCGTGACCCGCGTCATCATCGACAGCGAGGACCGCGACGGCCACCGCTGGTCGACCGTGGGGGTCAGCCCGAACATCGTCGACGCCTCGTTCGAGGCGCTGCTCGACGCGATCACCTGGAAACTCGTGCGCGACGGGGCGCCCAGCCAGTGATGTCCTCGGGGCTTACGGCCTGCGCGGCGATGGTCGAGGCATCCGACCCCGACCGCTTTGCCGCGACGATGGCCACGCCGGCGCCCCTGCGGGCGCGGCTCTGGCCGCTCTATGCCTACAACCTGGAACTCGCCCGGGCGGCGTGGGCCTCGCCCGAACCGCTGGTCTGCCAGATGCGCCTGCA
>JBJOQI010000244.1:0-4933 GCA_046050045.1 Pseudomonadota bacterium
CAGGTGCGCGTCCTGTTCCACCACGCCCCCAATCTGGTCTCGTCCAGTGCGATTGCCGGCTTCGACCCGGCAACCGGCAAGGTCGATCTGGCCCGCCGCGAGCTGAAGGTGCAGAAGGACAAGTCGGGCCCGGCCTTTCGCTATGCGCTGCTGAATGCCCCGACCGCCCTGATTCAGGGCACCTGGGTCGTGCGCGACGAGGCCGGGGGGACCATCGCCCTTTACTACTTCCCGCGCGACCCGGCGAACCTGGCGGGCCGGATCGAGATATCGACGCGCGACCATTGCCTTGATTTCGGCGCGGCCCGGCATGTCGAACTGACGGGTCTCGAATTCCTGCGCGCGGCGGGCGAGGATCGCACGGC
The DNA here is from genome assembly GCA_046050045.1 of Pseudomonadota bacterium. Taxonomy (GTDB): domain Bacteria; phylum Pseudomonadota; class Alphaproteobacteria; order Rhodobacterales; family Rhodobacteraceae; genus JAOADN01. The sequence continues at coordinate 366 of JBJOQI010000244.1, forward strand.
CGGCATGGGCATCCGTCACGAGGCGCGCAAGGGCGAGACCGGCGACCGGGGGCTGAAGATCAGCCATTGCCGCGCGGGTGAAACCCTGTCGACCGCATCGCGCGGCTATGGTGCGGTCTATATCCGGGGGGTCGAGGGGCTGACGATCGGCAACCTGACCATCGACCGCGCCCGCGGGTCTTTCGGGATATTCCTGAATGACTGCACCGGGGCCGACCTGCGGTTCCTGCACCTGACCGGCATCTCGCAGTCGCCCGCGCGGTTCTTTGGCCTGCGCAATTCGGTCCTTGCCTTTTCGCTGATGGAGGAAAGCGGCTGGGACGCCCATGCCAACCAGTTCAACTTCTACGAAGGCTCGGATGCGATCCTTGTCTATGGCATCCGCACCCGGAACCTCGGCGGCTATGCGACCTATCAGGAGGCGAGCCGCATCTTCTATGCCTTCTGTGACCTTGCGCCCTCGGCACACGAGGGCGACAGCCGGGTGCTGGCCTCGCAGAACCGCCCGGCCGGGGCGGGACAGGGCGGGCCTGATGGCAGCGGCGAGCCGTTCCAGGGCGGGACCTTCTGGTACTGGAACCTGACGCTGCCTGCGAAAGCATCCGAGCCGAACCCGGCCAAGGCGCTGACGCTTGGCCCCGGCGGGTCGTCCCAGAACCATGCGGTGCACAACTGCGTCATTCACGGCGGGGGGTTTGCGGACCTTTACCTCAAGAAATCCAAGAAGGGCGGTGAAAGCCGGTCGCACAATATCTACACGGGTCTGGCGCACTGGCAGGGCAAGAAATCCGGCTGGAGCCTTGCGGCGGGGGAAAGCATGGCCAAGGCCGGGGCGGTCCCGCGCGGCCGGGGGATGGACATGCGCGAGATGATCGCGGCGCAGATCGCGCCCCTGTTCCCGGCCTTTACCGACTGGGACCGCGATGTCGATTTCCGCCCTGTCGACTGGTCGGCCCCGCCGATCGGGGCGACGGTGGCCTAGCTGTCGCTGTCGGCCTTGCCCACGGCATGGCCCGAGCCAAGGCGGATGTTCAGCGCGATATAGGCCAGGGCCTTGCGCAATTGCGTATCGGCCAGCGCATTTTCGGCGCGCGACACGTCGGTGTCGGCGTTGATCAGGTCGGTCAGGGTGGCATCGCCACTGCGGAAGACCTCTCGCGTCAGCTCGCGGGCCTCGCGGTAGAGGTTCAGCGAGCGTTCGGCCGAGGTCATCGACTGCGAGATGGCGCGATAGTCGAGCAGCGCTTCCTCGACCTCGACGATGGCAGCCATGACGGTCTGTTCCCAGACCGCCAGCGCGGCGCGGGCTTGCGCGGCCTCCAGCTCGACCCCGGCCTTGGCGGCCTTGCCGGGAAAGGCCGGCAGCACGATCGAGGGGCCGAAGGCATAAGAGGTCGCACTGACCCCGCCCTGCAGCGCATTGACCGAGATCGTGCCCGAGAGCGACAGCGAGGGGTACTGCGCGGCGCGCGCGGCGTCGGTGTCGGCGATGGCGGCGTAGTAGCTGCGTTCGGCGATGCGGATGTCGGGGCGGTTGCGCAGAAGATCCGAGGGGATCCCGGTTTCGGGGGCAAAGCGCGGGCCGGGCTGACCGGCGCGGTCGAGCGGGATGTCGAGCGCGCCGGGGGCGCTGCCCGCCAGCACTGCAATCTGGTTCTTCTTGCCCTCGATGGCGGCAAGGATCGAGGGAACCTGGGACTCGATCTCGGCCACGCGTGCCTTCGCGCGGGTCAGGTCGATGCGGGTGGCGGCATCCTCGGCCTGCAGCTGTTCAGTCTGTTCCAGCGTGGCGCGGCGGCTCGCCATCTCGTCGCGGCGGATCGCCAGCAGGCGCTGGTTGTAGCGCAGTTCGGCATAGGTGCTGGCAAGGTTCGACAGAACCAGCAGCTGCGCGGCGTCGCGCTCGGCCTCGGCCTGCTCGACGCGGGCGGCGGCGGACCGCAGGTTCGCCTTGCGGCCGCCCCAGGGATCAAGGATCCAGTTCAGCCCGATCGAGCCGTCGCCGACCCCGATCGGGTCATTGCCGAAACTGCCCTCGCCGCTGATCGAGGCCGAGCTTGAGACCGAGGCCGAACCGGGCACGGTCCGGTAGGCAGCGCGGGCGGCAAGCACCCGTTCGCTTGCGGCGGCGATGGTCAGGTTGTCGGTCAGTGCGCGGGCGACAAGGGCGTTCAGCGTCTTGTCGGAAAAGCCCTGCCACCATTCGGTGTTCGACAGAAGGACGGGTGCGCCGGTCTTGCCGGATGCCCAGCCACCGGCGAAGGGAAAACGCGGGGCCTTGTAGTCGGTGCCTGCGCCACAGGCGGCCAGTGCGGCAAGGGAAATCACCGCGAGACCACGGCACCCGAGACGCCGGACACCGGATGTGCCCTGTCGGATCATGCTGACGCTCCTGACCTCAATACCCGGCCCCGCCATTGGCTGACGGTGGCCTGCCCCTGCGGGCTTTCGCGGCCAAGAGTGGCGAAATCCGTGCCCTGTCACAAGAAACTTGCGGCGCGGCGGGATATTTTGCCCCGCCTTTGTGCCCCGAAAGGCGCACCTGCGGCAGCGATGCGGCCTGTGCGGCGGGCGGCCTATTCCTCGCGGAAGGCCATGCGGAACTGCGAGACGAGGGGGCCGAGCAGGTAGGACATGACCGAGCGGTCGGCGGTGGCCAGATAGACCTCGACCGGCATGCCGGGCACGATCTCGGCCCCGGTGACCTTGGCCAGTTCGTCGGCCGGAACGTCGATTGCCGCTTCGAAATAGTGCTGCCCGGTGATTGGATCGGTGATCGCGCCGGGCGAGACCGACAGCAGCTTGCCATGCAGGTCGGGCGTCGTGCGGCTGGGGAAGGCCGACAGCACGATCCGCGCCGCCTGTCCGGGGTGGACCTGGTCGACGGCGCGCGGGTCGATCCGGGCCGAGAAGTCGACACCGTCGGCCACCGGCACCACCTCGAGAATGGTGGCGCCCGCCGCCAGCACGCCGCCGACGGTCGTGACCTGCGACTGGTGCACGATGCCATCGACCGGGGCACGGATGTCGATGCGCTCAAGCTGCGCCGAGCGGTTGATGATCTCGAGCGTCAGCTCGTCGACGATGGCCGTGACCTCGCGCAGCTCGGTCACGACTTCCTCGCGGAAGCTGCGTTCGCTCTGCAATGTCTCGATCTCGGCGTCGCGGATCGCGGTGCGGGTGCGCGCAAGCTCGGATTCAAGGCCCGCGAGGCGGCCGGTCAGGTCGGCCTCGGACCGCTTGAGGTCGGTCAGCTGGCTTTGCCGCGCCAGTCCCTGCTCGACCAGCGCCTCGACGTTGCGGATGTCTTCCGCCAAAAGGTCGATCTGCTCGCGGACCGAGGCGATCTGCCCCTCGGTTCCGGCGATCTGGGCGGTGAACTGCTCGCGTGCTTCGGCCAGGCGGTCGCGCAGGCCGCGCAGCACCTCGACCCGGGCGAGGAAGATCTGGCGTTGCCCCTCTTCCTCGCGGCTGGTGTCGGGCAGGTCGAAGGGCAGCTTGCCATAGGCAAAGGCCGGGACGTCCATGCCCAGTTGTTCAGCCGTCAGGCGGGCGCGTCGGGCCAGTGCATCGGCCAGCTTGGTGCGCGCGATGTCGAGGTTGACCTGCGGCAGGGTCGGGTCGAGGCGCACCAGAACGTCGCCCGCCCTGACCGCATCACCGTCGTGGACGTTGATCGCGTCGATCTCGCCGCCATCGAGCGTCTGGACGACCTTGGGCTTGCCCTCCACCACGGTCTGGCCATGCGCGATGACCGCGCCCGAGATCGTGGTGAATTGCGCCCAGCCGATGCAGGCCGCAAGCAGCACGCCCAGCCCGAGCCCGCCCGCAAGCACCGGCGCGAAGAGGTCGTCGCGGACGAGCGGGGTCTGTTCCTGTGCAAGCGCCGGCATGGTCATGCCTTCCAGGAACTGAAGATGCGCGGGGTTGCCCCGCGGGATTGCGGGCCACGGATATCGGTGACCTTGCCCGCCGCGGGCGCTGCCGGGGCAGGGGCTGCGGTCGCGGGCCGGGCGGCCGGCACGGTCGCCATCTTCGCGGTCAGGCTGGCGGAGCCTGCCGACTGCCCGAGGATTTCGTCCTTGTTGCCGAACTCGACCATCTGGCCGGATTGCAGCACCATCACCTTGTTCACGGCGGCGAGCGCGCTTGGCCGGTGCGCCATGACGATGACGGTCGATCCGCCCTCGCGCAGCGACAGGATCGCGCGGGTGAGCGCGGCGTCGCCGCTGGCGTCGAGGTTCGAATTCGGCTCGTCAAGGATCAGGATCGAGGGCGAGAGGTACAGCGCCCGCGCCAGCCCGAGCCGCTGGATCTGGCCGCCCGAGAGGGGCGTCGACTGGCCGCCGACCTCGGTCGCGTAGCCGTCGGGCAGCGCAAGGATCATGTCGTGCACCCCGGCCATCCGCGCGGCCTCGATCACATCCTCGCTGCGCGCCTCGGGGTCGAAACGGCAGATATTGTCGCGCACGGTGCCGGGCAGAAGCTCGACCGTCTGCGGCAGGTAGCCGACGGCGCGGCCAAGCTCGTCCGGGGCCCACTGGTCGCGGGTCGCGCCATCGAGGCGG
>JBJOQI010000245.1:0-3845 GCA_046050045.1 Pseudomonadota bacterium
GTTGTCGAGCCCCTTGCCGGTCAGCGCCGAAACCTCGACGTCTTGCACGTCGCCCGACATCGCTTCGACCACGACCTCGTGCTGCAGCAGATCGGTCCGGACCTTTTGCGGGTTCGCCGAGGGCTTGTCGCACTTGTTGATCGCCACGATCATCGGAACCTTGGCGGCCTTGGCGTGGTTGATCGCCTCGACCGTCTGCGGCATCACCGCGTCATCGGCGGCAACGACCAGAACGACGATGTCGGTCACCTGCGCGCCACGGGCCCGCATCGAGGTGAAGGCGGCGTGGCCCGGCGTGTCGAGGAAGGTCAGCACGCTGCCGCCCTCGGTCGTGACCTGATAGGCCCCGATGTGCTGGGTGATGCCGCCGGCTTCGCCCGAGACCACGTTGGTCTTGCGGATCGCATCCAGCAGCGAGGTCTTGCCGTGGTCGACGTGGCCCATGATGGTCACGATCGGCGGGCGCGAGCGCAGGTCTTCGCTGCGGTCCTCGACGGTGTCGATCGCCTGTTCCACGTCGGCGTCGGTCACGCGGACGGCCTTGTGGCCAAATTCCTCGATCACCAGTTCCGCCGTGTCGGCGTCGATGGTCTGGTTCATCGTTACCATCATGCCCATCTTCATCAGGGACTTGACGACATCGGCGGCACGCTCGGCCATCCGGTTCGCAAGTTCCTGCACGACGATGGTTTCCGGCAGCTGCACGTCGCGCACCTGCTTTTCGGCCCGCATGCCGAGGCCGAGCGCCTTGGCGCGGGCCTTTTCCTGCTTGCGCTTCATCGCGGCCAGCGAGCGCTGGCGCCCGCCTTCGCCGTCCAGCGCCTCGGTCAGCGACAGCTTGCCGGTCTTGCGGCTGTCGTCGCGAGCGACCTTGGCACGGGCGTCACGGTCGCCGCCGCCGCGGTCATCGCGTTCGCGGTCGGTCTTGCGCGGTCCGCCGACCGGGACACCCTTGGTCGCGGCGCGGGTCGCGGCAGCCTCGGCAGCGGCAGGATCTGCCGGAGCCGGACGTGCCGCCGATGCGGCAGGCTTGCGCACCTCTTCCTTGCGCTGGGCGCGGGCTTCCTCGTCGCGCTTGCGGCGCTCTTCCTCTTCGGCGCGCAGCCGCAGGGCCTCTTCGCGTTCGCGGTCTTCGCGTTCCTTGGCCTCGGCCTCGGCGCGGCGGCGCTCGCGTTCTTCCTCGCGCTGGCGCTCGTCTTCGGCACGCTGGGCGGTTTCGACGACTTCGCGGGCCTTGGCGGCCTGAAGCGCCTTCATCCGGCGTTCCATCTCGGCGTCGGAAATGCCTGCGGGCCGGCGCGACGGGTCACCCATCGGACCTGTCGGGGCTCCGGTCTTGGCAGGGGCCGACCCGGGCTTCTGCGGGACGACAACGCGCTTGCGCTTCGTCTCGACGACAACGGCATGCGTCCGTCCGTGGCTGAAGCTCTGCTTCACCTGACCCGAACGCCCCGCGCCAAGCCCGAGGGGTTTCTTGCTGTCCGTATCGCTCATGCCGACTTCGTATCCTTCCCGGCGCTGTCAGCGCCGTCCACCTGCCGGAAGCCCGCAAGCTTCGCGGCTTCCTCTACAACACGTTCCGCGAGTCCACCAGCCGCCAAGGCAGCATGTATGACAGAATCGCGCCCGAACGCCAATCCGAGCTCGGATGAGCTCAGGTTTCCGAACCATCTTCCCCCCGGCGGGGTCCAGAGCTTGCCCTTGCCGCGGTCAGACCCGTCAGAGGCCTGCAGCAGGACCTTGGCCTTGCCATCCGCAAGCCAGCCCTTGACCTTCTCGAAGCCGCAGACCGCGATGCCGCCCTTGCGGGCCAGCGACACCAGCTCGACAACCCGCTTCGCCAGGGCGGCCTCGATCAGGTCACTCAGGCCGTCGGGCACGGTCACCGGCGTCTTCGCCGCCCGGGAAAAGGCCGACTTCGCGGCCTTGTCCATCACGGCGCGGTCGGCCGAGACCCAGATCCCGCGGCCCGGAAGCTTGCCGGCAAGGTCGGGAACGACCAGCCCGTCCGGCCCGACCACGAAACGGATCAGGCCGTGCCGGGGCTGTGTCTCACCCGTGACGACGCAGCGCCGTTCCGGCTCGTCCCTGTCCTTGTGCTGTCCGCCGCGGGTCATGCATCACCTTTCGACCGGGACCGTCAGGCCCCGGCCTCCTCGTCTTCCTCGGCCTCGTCCGCGCCGGCATTCAGCTCTTCGGGGTCGACCCAGCCAAGCTGGACCCGAGCCGTCATGACCAGCGTCTGCGCTTCCTCGAGGCTCATGTCGAACTTCTCGAGGATGCCTTCGTCCTTGACGCGCTCGCCGTTCACCGTGGTCCAGCCGCCGGCCAGTTCCCAGTCGGCGCAGGTCGCGAAGTCTTCCAGCGTCTTGATGCCGTCCTTGGCCAGCGCCTCGATCATCTGCGGCGTCAGGCCGCCGAACTCGACAAGGCTGTCCTCGACACCAAGGGCGCGGGCATTGTCCATCGCGGCCTTGTTCTGCGCCTCGATGTAGTCGCGGGCCCGGGCCTGAAGCTCTTCGGCCGTGCCTTCGTCGACGCCTTCGATGACCAGAAGCTCGTCAAGGTCGACATAGGCGACCTCTTCGAGGTTCGTGAACCCTTCCGACACCAGGAGTTGGGCGAAGAACTCGTCCAGATCAAGGGCATCGACAAAGAGTTTGGTGCGCTCGGCAAATTCGGCCTGGCGGCGCTCGCTTTCCTCGGCCTCGGTCATGATGTCGATGTCGAGACCGGTCAGCTGGCTGGCAAGGCGCACGTTCTGGCCGCGGCGACCGATGGCCAGCGACAGCTGCTCGTCCGGCACCACGACGTCGATCTTGCCGGCTTCCTCGTCGATGACGACCTTCGAGACCTCGGCGGGCTGCAGCGCGTTCACCAGGAACGTCGCCTGGTCCTCGTTCCAGGGAATGATGTCGATCTTTTCGCCCTGAAGCTCGTTCACCACGGCCTGGACGCGGCTGCCGCGCATGCCGACGCAGGCGCCGACCGGGTCGATCGAGTTGTCGTAGCTGATCACGGCGATCTTGGCGCGGCTGCCCGGATCGCGGGCCACGGCCTTGATCTCGATGACGCCGTCATAGATTTCCGGCACTTCCATCTTGAAGAGTTCCGCCATGAACTGCGGATCGGTCCGCGACAGGAAGACCTGCGGGCCGCGCACCTCGCGCCGGACATCCTTGATGTAGCAGCGGATGCGGTCGTTCGGGCGATAGCTTTCACGGCCGATCTTCTCGTTGCGGCGCAGGATGCCTTCGCCGCGGCCGATGTCGACGATGATGTTGCCGTATTCCTCGCGCTTGACCACGCCGTTGATGATCGTCCCCTTGCGGTCCTTGAACTCGTCGAACTGGCGGTCACGCTCGGCCTCGCGGACCTTCTGCAGGATGACCTGCTTGGCAGATTGCGCGGCGATGCGGCCGAGATCCACCGGGGGAACCTAGTCGATCACCTCGTCGCCGATCTGGGGGTCTTTCAGGTAGGACTTGGCCTGCTTGACGGTGATCTGGGCGTGGTGGTTTTCCACGGCCTCATCCTCGACGACCGTGCGGATGCGGGCAAAGGTGGCGCGGCCGGTCTTGCGGTCGATCTTCACCCGGATGTCCATCTCGGCGCCATAGCGCGACTTGGCGGCACGGGCGAGGCTGTCTTCCATCGCCTGGATGACCAGATCGGGGTCGATCATCTTCTCGCGGGCGACGGCTTCCGCCGTCTGGAGAAGTTCAAGCTGGTTGGCCGAGGTAATCGCCATCATCCGCTCCTTAGTGTTTCGTGGGTTCGGGCTCTTCGTCGCCATCTTCCTCGATGGCGTCGAATTGTCCGTCTTCGGGTTCCGCGACCTTCTT
>JBJOQI010000246.1:0-5723 GCA_046050045.1 Pseudomonadota bacterium
CGCCATCGAGGCGGATCTCGCCCGCGTCAGCCGTCCAGGCCCCGGCCAGAAGGCGCGCGAGCGTGGACTTGCCCGAGGCCGAGTTGCCGATCACGCCCAGCCCGTCGCCCGGCTCCAGCGCGAAACTGATCTGGCTGAGGATCGTGCTGCGGTCGCCGCCGGACCCGGCCTTGGCCGGGCCGAACTTGCTGAGGCGGACGACGTCGATCCGGCCCGTGGGGCGCGGCAGGTCCACTGGCGCGGCGGCCGCGTCGGCGGTGGCACCGTCGAAGAACTGCGTCAGGCGGCGGTGCGCGGCGATCGACTTGCCGATGCTGCGCCAGTGGCCGATCAGCTGGTCGAGCGGCGCGAGGGCACGGCCGGAAATGATCGAGGCGGCGATGATCATGCCGCCGGACATCTTGCCCTCGATCACCAGAAGCGCGCCGATGGTCAGGATCGCCGATTGCAAAAGCATCCGGAAGGCTCGCGACCCGGCGGCCAGAGCTTCGGACATGTCGCCGCCGGTCAGGTTCCCCGACAGCACGGCATTGTGCAGGCCCTGCCAGCGGCGCGTCAGGGCACCTTCCATCCCCATCGGCAGGAGCGCCCCGGCAAGCGACTGGCTGCGGTCGGAAAAGCGGCGCTCGGCATCATCCAGGGCGGCAACGCGCATCATGGATTTCTGCGTCACGGCCTTGGTCGCGATGGCAAGACCAAGCACGACGACGGCCCCGAAGACCGTCAGCCAGCCAAGCCAGGGATGCACCAGGAACAGGATGGCCAGGTAAAGCGGCATCCAGGGCAGGTCGAAGACCCCGGTAACTGCCGGGCTGCCGATGAAGCCGCGCAGGGTTTCCAGATCGCGCAGGGGCTGCGCCTCTTCCGCCGCCGTGGCCTCGCGGCCCGATCGGACCCAGGCGCGGAAGGTCGTGGCGGCGATGTCGCGGTCAAGCCGGGTGGCGGCGCGGACAAGGATGCGGCTGCGCAGGTAGTCGTAGAAGGCGAGAAAGGCGTAAAGCACGACGACAATGGCAAAGAGCCCGGCCAGCGTGGCGACCGATCCGCTGCCCAGCACGCGGTCATAGACCTGCAGCATGTAGATCGAGCCGGTCAGCATCAGCACGTTGACGATGGCCGAGAAAGCCGCCGCGGCGGCAAAGGCCGGCCGCAGCCTGCGGATCGCGGCAAGATAGGCGTTCCTGCCCCCGATCGGTCCTGTGGCTGTCGTCTGCTCCACGATGCCCCTTGCCCTCGACCCCTTTTGTCGCCCGCGGCGGCGTTCCGGCAACCCGCATGGCTTTCCAGTGACACTGCCCGAACAGCGTGGCGAATTCGTGGCGCGATTTGGCCAATCTGCCTGTCGGAGCTTAAGACTGTCCCAACAAATCCCGGCGCGTTTCGCGCTTGTCCGCCTGTTCTTGCCAAAGGCTTTAGCGGCGGTACAGGCGCGGCTCAACAGCGCAATCGGGGCACAGCCGGCACGACGCGGGAAATGGCACGTTTCCGCCGCTGCGGCCCGCGCGAATGCCGCGTTTCCGGGCGATTTTGCCGCATCGGCGCGAGGCTGGACGAAGTTGCCGGTGCGTCATATATTGCGCGCCGAATATGTTGCCGACCGGGGCGCCCGCGTCTTTCGGTTCCGGCAGGGCGGGCGGTCTGGTAGACTGCCCTTGCGGCACGGCAAGGGGAGGCGGGCGATGTCGGAGTTCAGGCTGGATCTATCCCTGGTGCCAGAGGTCACGGGGTTTTTCGACGCGGCGACGAACACGATCAGCTATGTCGTGCGCGACCCGGCCTCGACGGCCTGCGCGGTGATCGATTCCGTGATGGACATCGACTATGCCGCCGGGCGGATCACCTATGAACATGCCGACGAGATCATCGGGTTCATCCAGCGGAACGGCCTGACCCTTGAATGGCTGATCGAGACGCATGTCCATGCCGACCATCTGTCCGCGGCACCCTATATCCAGGGCAAGCTGGGCGGAAAGATCGGGATCGGGCGCAATATCACTTTGGTGCAGGACACCTTCGGCAAGATCTTCAACGAAGGGACCGAGTTCCAGCGGGACGGGTCGCAGTTCGACGCGCTGTTTGACGACGGCGACAGCTACCGGATCGGCACGATGACGGCGTCGGTCATGCATACGCCGGGCCATACCCCGGCCTGCATGACGCATGTGATCGGCAATGCGGCCTTCGTCGGCGATACACTCTTCATGCCCGATGGCGGTTCTGCCCGGGCGGATTTTCCGGGTGGCGATGCGGGCCAGCTGTACGACAGCATCCAGCGGGTGCTGGCCCTGCCGGGCGAGATGCGGCTGTTCATGTGCCACGACTATGGCCCGAACGGGCGCGACATCCGCTGGGAGACCACCGTGGCCGAGGAGCGGGCGCACAACATCCATGTGGGGCAGGGCCGCTCGCGCGAGGATTTCGTCCGGATGCGGACCGAACGCGATGCCACGCTGGCGATGCCGAAGCTCATTATCCCGTCGCTGCAGATCAACATGCGCGCGGGCGAGATCCCGACCGACCAGAGCGGGCGCCCGATGCTCAAGGTTCCGGTCAACGGACTTTGACCGTCCCCGCCAGGGCAGCAGCGTGCGCGGTCAGGCTATTGGTCCGACAGGCCGGCGCGGTAGGCGTCCAGCGCGCGGATCGTTGCCGCTGCCTCGAGTTCCAGACGCGGCAGCAGGCCTGCCGCGCGCGCGGCCTCGCCCGATTTCAGCGCGGTCTCCATCTCGGCCAGACGCTCGCGCAGGGCGGTCGCGCCGAAGACGCCGGCTGAACCGGCGAGCATGTGGATGGCGCGGCGGGCCTGACCGGCGTCGTCATTCATGATGCCGGTGGCGGTGAGGCCTGCGAGTGTCTCGCGGATGCCCTGCACGAATTCGCTCAGCAGCGAGAGGCAGCGGTCATGCCCGAGGTCGTCGGCCATGATCCGCAACTGGTCGAGATCGACGGCATCGGCTGCGCCAGGATGCACCACCGCGGTTGCCGCGGGCTCTCCGGGGGCTTGCACGACCCGGGCGATGGTCTCCCGCAGGGCCTTGCGGTTCACGGGTTTGTTCAGGATCGCCTGCATGCCCGCCTCGGTGAAGCGGCGGGTTTCCTCAGGCAGGGCGTGGGCGGTCAGCGCGACGATCGGCGTCTGTTGTGAGGCGCCGCCGGTGCGGATCTCGATCGTGGCCGCGACGCCATCCTTCCGGGGCATCGAGATGTCCATCAGGATCAGGTCGTACCGGCGGGCTGCCGCCAGCCGGACGCCTTCTTCGCCGTCATGTGCCTCGTCGACGCGGTAGCCGTCCTTTTGCAGGAATTCGCGCACCACCAGACGGTTGACCGCATTGTCCTCGACCACAAGGATCGCAAGCCCCCCGGTCTGGCCCCTGGCTTCCTCGCCGGCAGACGTGCCGGTTTGCGGACCGCCGCGCGCAGGCTGGGCCGGGCCGTCAGGCACCGCGGGGCGGGCCGGTTCGGCCAGAACCGACAGGGGCAGGCGGACCCAGAACAGGCTGCCCTCGCCGGGTTCGCTTTCGACGCCGATCTGGCCGCCGAGCGCATGGACCAGCCGCCGCGCGATGCCGAGGCCGAGGCCGGTACCTTCGGCCGAGCGTGAATAGGACGGGTCGAGCGTCACGAAGTCGTCGAAGATGCGCTCGATGTTTTCGGGCGCGATCCCGATGCCGGTGTCGATCACCCGGAATTCGGTCTGGCGCAGCGCATCGAGATGCTCGATCTCGACCGCGATCTCGCCGTTGCGGGTGAACTTGATGGCATTGCCCACCAGGTTCATCAGGATCTGGCGCAGGCGCGCGGGGTCGGCCGCGACCATGTAGCGCCCGTCGGCAGGCAGCGACAGGCGCAGGCGGTTGCCGTTCGCGGTGCTGGTGCTTTGCTGGTTCTCGAAGATCTCGCCGATCAGGTGCTGCAGGTCGACGGGTCGCGTCTCGACCGTCATCTTGCCGGATTCAAGGCGCGAGATGTCCAGCACGTCATTGACGTGGTGCAGCAGAAGCCGCCCCGAGCTGCCCATGATGCGCAGGTATTCGCGCTGCTTCGGCGCAAGCTCGGTATCCTCGAGCAGTTCCAGCGTGCCGAGCATCCCGTTCAGCGGCGTGCGCATTTCGTGGCTCATCACAGCAAGCAGTTCTGCCTTGGCCTTTTCGCCCGCCAATGCGTCGTCGCGAGCCTTGAGCAGTTCCTTTTCGGCCGCGACTTGCGCCGAGAGGTCGCGCAGGAACGAGACGAAGATCTCGCCGTCCTCGGACATGGCCCGCGCGATCGAAACCTCGACGGGGAAGTGGCTGCCGTCCTTCTTCCGGGCTTCCAGCCGGATACGGCCCTTGCCGATGACGTGGCGCTCGCCACTATTCAGATAGCGTTCCATCCCGATCCGGTGGGCCTCGCGCAGGTGCGCGGGGATGATGAGATCGGCCATCGCCGCCCCCACGGCCTCGGCCCGGGAATAGCCGAAGATCGCTTCGGCCGCGGGGTTGAATTCCAGCATCCGGCCGCTTTGGTCGGCGACGATGACGCCGTCGAGCGCCGTCATGACAACCGATTCAAGCCGCGCCAGCGTTTCCAGGTTGCGCTGCACGTTGCGGCGGTTGACCCGGTCGAGCCGCAGCAGCAGCACGATCAGTGTCACGAGCGACAGGATCAGCGCCAGCGTCAGCGCGGCAACCATCGTCAGGGTGCGCGCCACGCCCTCGCGCTCGACATCGCTGAGCTTCGAGAAGACCTCGATCCCGGTCAGGGCGATGCGGCGCGTGTCGTTGCGCAGGGCCGCGACCTCGATCTTGAGGGCGGGCAGGGCGGCCTGAAGGCCTGCATCCGGCCCGTCGATCAGCGGTATCGTCCGGTCGAGGAAGGCCACCAGCCGGTCAGCGGCGTCGCGGTAGTCCTGCACCTCGCGCAGAGGGGCGTAGACGCCGCTTTTGCGGACCGTCTCCATCCGGCTGTAGAAGATGTCGAACCGCCGGCGCACGTCCTTGAGGCTGGCGCGGCCGCCGTCGACATCCTCGATCGACAGCGCGAAGGTCAGGAACTCGATGTCCACCTGCGACAGCGCCCACTGGACGTTGTCGGAACTGGCCGTGGCCTGGGCCCGGATCTTTCGCCCCAGATCAAGCGACAGTACCGCAATGCCGATCACCGCGACGATCATCGCGACGATCAGAAATCCGATGAGCAGAGGCCGCTGGAACCTCTGCCACCGGAAAGACGCCGTGCCTGGCTGCGCCGGGGGTTTCATCCTGAACGATCCGGGCCCGGCCGCTTACTCCATCGCCTCGAGCCGGTCGAGCTGCCAGATGCTGCGCGAGTAGATCACCTCGGACTGGTAGTCCGAGTTGAGGTCGAAGGGGTAGATCAGCCAGAGCGGCCCCTTGTCGCGCACCGACATCGGCTCGCCGTCCAGGTGATAGGCGATGATCGGCCCGCCCTCGACCGCGTCGGACAGGGGAACCTCGATCGCATAGTCGTTGATGGCGGTGGCCTTCAGGGTTGCGCCGGTCATGCCGAGTGCCGCGGCGAAATCGTCGAGCGACACGCCCGTGAATTCATGCGCGCCCTCGGTCCAGATCGTCGTCGTCGAGAAGGTGGTGACCGGCATCGCCTTGAGCATGTCGAGGTCGAATTCTGCCACGGCCTCGGCGTTCGTTTCGGCGATCGCGCCGCTGACCGTCAGGATGATTTCGCCCGCAGGCCGTGCAAGCTCTGCCGCAGCCATGCCG
>JBJOQI010000247.1:0-4087 GCA_046050045.1 Pseudomonadota bacterium
ATCTGGGGCAAGCGGCTAGGCATCATCGGCATGGGGCGAATCGGCCAGGCGGTGGCGCGCCGCGCCCGCGCCTTCGGTCTGCAGATCCACTACCACAATCGCCGGCGGCTGCCGGCGGCGATCGAGGAGGAATTGTCGGCGACCTACTGGGAGAGTCTCGATCAGATGCTCACCCGGATGGACATCATCTCGATCAACTGCCCGCATACGCCCGCGACCTTCCACCTGATGAACGCGCGGCGGCTGAAGCTGATGAAGCCCTCGGCCGTGATCGTGAACACCTCGCGCGGCGAGGTCATCGACGAAAACGCCCTGACCCGCGCGCTGCGCTCGGGCGAGATCGCGGGCGCGGGCCTCGATGTCTTCGAGCATGGCGCCGATGTGAACCCGCGCCTGCGGCAGCTTCCGAATGTGGTGCTGCTGCCGCACATGGGCTCGGCCACCGAAGAGGGCCGGATCGAGATGGGCGAAAAGGTCATCATCAACATCAAGACCTTTGCCGACGGCCACCGCCCGCCCGATCTTGTCGTGCCGGGAATGCTGTAGGGCTGCCAAAAACTCCTGACTGCGGCCCCATTGTTGCCGGATTTGCAGGTGATCCCTCGCTCTGATTGACCAGTGCGGGGGCTCCCATGTCGAAAGCCTTTCTCATCGCCTTTGTCGCCATCGCGGGCGTGGCTGCCGCAGGCGTGGACTATGTGAACCAGACGCGGCGCGCGGGCCTGTCGCTCGGGCAGATGTCGCCGGGCGACTATGTCGCTTCGGTGTCGGGCCGCTATCTCAGCCAGAAGGCCCAGGTCGAGGCCACGGCCGAACGCGCGGCGCTTCTGTCGCGGCCCCTGACCAGCCACCTGCCGCCCGCCCCCGAGGGCTGGGTCCGGCGCGACTGGCACGACGGCGACCAGGCGCGTCTCTACGCGCTGCCGCGCGATGCCGAGCCGGCGCAGATCGATTACACCGATGCCGAGGGTCGCACCGTCACGGCCACCATCGACGCCGAGGTGCGCACGCGGATCATTGGCGCGCAATATGCGGTCTACGAAAAGCCCGGCGCGCTTGTCGCGATCAAGGTGTCGCGCGAGGCCAAGCAGGGCGGGTTCGGCGGCTTCTCGCAGGACGCGATGAAGATGATCAACGCCAATATCAAGGGCATGTCCGACACGGCAGGCTTCGCCGTGATCCAGGGTGTGACGATCATCCAGACCAAGGGCACCTTCGGCGAGGACATCAGCGCCAACCCCTTCCGCATCTTCGATGCGCAGATCGGTCCCGAAGTGTCCTTGCAGATCCGCGCCGCCGGGCCGGACGCAGACATCAAGGCGGTCCTGACGGCCATCGACTTCGGCCTGCTGAACAGCCTGAACGCAACCCCCGCCAAGGGGATCGGGGCAGATGCCCCGGCCGTTCTCGACAGCCCCGAGGCCATCGCCGCCGCGGCCGAGGCACAGCGCCTGCGCGACCAGATGGACGGCACGCTGGCCGAGATCCGCATGATGGAGGCATCGGCCGGCCTGCTGCTTGCCTCGGGCAAGCTGACGCAGGCGGCCCATGACGAACAGATGGCCGATCTCGCAGCCCGCCGCGAGGTCGTGATCGCCCGTGCCCGCGACGCCGAGGCAGCGGTCCTGAAGGCCGCCGAGGATCATGCCGCCGCCGCGCCGCAGGCCGGTCAGACCGATGCGGTGGTCGCCGCCGGCGAAGACAGCGGCTATGCCGAAACTCTCGGCCTCACCGGCCGGATCATGGGGATGTTCGGTGGCTCTGGCGACGCTGCAGCCGCCACAGTGGCACTTGGCGGCTCTTCCGACGGGATCGTCTCGATCGCGCCGCGGTCCGACGGGCAGGACAAGGGCATGGCCGACTTCATCCTCGGCATGATCAAGGGCGATGCCGTCGCCGCCGGTGTCTCGAACGAGGTCGGGACTGCCACGGAAACCCCTGCGCCGCAGATCAAGTCCTTGATGGGCAAGGGTGGAAAGCTCGGCGGCAACTGCACCAAGCAGGGCGCGTTCAAGCGCTGCACCGTCGGCAACTGACCGCCGCGGGCCTCCTGCGACATGCGCGCTTTGGCGCATGTCGTTTTTCGTCCACCACAGGTCGGCCAGACCTTCCCGGCAAATCCCCTCTCTGGCACAACGGGCGCAACCAGAACTCAGGAGTGCGCCCATGTCCGGCCTGTCGAAAACCCATGTGAAGGCACTTGTCGTCGGGGGCGGCGCGGTCGGCACCGGGATCGCCTATCACCTCGGCAAGGCCGGCTGGGACACGATGCTCCTGGAACGCGACAGCCTGACCTCGGGCTCGACCTGGCACGCCGCTGGCCTGCTGCCGCTCTTCAACATGAGCTACGCGACGACCCACATCCACAAGTACTCGGTCGACTTCTACAAGGGGCTCGAGGCCGAAACCGGCCTGAACCCCGGCTTCTACGTCGTGGGCAACCTGCGCATGGCCCAGCGGCAGGAACGCATGGACGAATACATGCTCTATTCCTCGGTCGCCGAAACCGCGGGCGTCTACCACGAATTCCTGTCCCCGAAAGAGATCAAGGACCGCTGGCCCCTGGTGCGGACCGAAGACCTGGTCGGCGCGCTATATCACCCGCAGGACGGCTACATTAACCCCGCCGACGTGACCCAGGCGATGGCCAAGGGCGCGCGGATGCGCGGCGTCACGATCGAACAGCGCTGGCAGGTCGATGCCTATCGCTGGACCGGTTCGGAATGGGTCGTCAGCGTGACCAAGATGGTCGAGCAGGGCGGCAACCTCGTCCCCGGCGAGGAAAAGGCCGAGATCCGCGCCGAACATGTCGTCACCGCCACCGGCAACCACGCCCAGCGTACCGCCCGGCTTCTGGGCATCAAGATCCCGGCGATCCCGGTCGAACACCAGTACATCGTGACCGAACCGGACCCGATGCTGGTCGAATGGCGCAAGACCAACCCCCAGCACCCGGTCCTGCGCGACGCCGACGCCAAGTGGTACGTGCGCGAGGAACGCGGCGGCTGGATCCTCGGGCCCTACGAACGCAACGCCCCGGCGCGCTTCGAATACGAGGTGCCCGAAAGCTTCCGCGCCGACCTCTTCCCGCTCGACCTGGAGCGGATCGAGCAGGAATACATGTCCTTCATCCACCGGATTCCGTCCTCGGAAACCGTGGGCCTGAAGGACGATTTCAACGGCCCGATCTGCTACACCCCCGATGGAAACCCGCTGGTCGGCCCGGCCCCCGGCCTGCGCAACATGTGGCTGGCCGAGGGCTTTTCCTTCGGCATCACCGCGGCGGGCGGCACCGGCCATTACCTTGCGCAACTGATGACCGAAGGCGAGGCCGAGATCGACATGGCTAGCCTCGACCCCAAGCGCTACGGCGGCTGGATGACGACCGAGTACGGCGCGCGCAAGAACGAGGAATGCTACGAGCACGTCTTCATCCTGCACCACCCCGACGAGGAACGCGAAGCCTGTCGCCCCTTGCGCACCGCGCCCGCCTATGACCGGCAAAAGGCGATGGGCGCGCAGATGGGGCAGGTCAACGGCTGGGAACGCCCGATCTACTACGGCCCGACGGACGCGCCCGCGACCTTCGACCACGATGGCCGCAGCTTCCGTCGCGGGACCTGGTGGCCCTATGCGGTTACAGAGGCCAAAGCCGTCCGCAATACCGTCGGCATTATCGACGCCCCGGCCTTCACCAAGCACCTCGTGCGCGGACCGGGGGCGACAGCCTTCCTCGACCACTTCACCTGCAACAAACTGCCGAACGTGGGCCGGATCAACCTGACCTACGCCCTGACCGAGCACGGCACAACGCGCACGGAATACACTATCGTCCGGCTGAAGCAGGACGAATACTACCTGATCTCGGCCGGGGCCTGGACGGCCTATGACTATGATTTCCTGCAGAAATGCGCCGACGACTGGTTGGCCGAGGGCAAGGGCCACATCGACATCCACGACGTGACGACCCAATGGGGCGTCTATGCGCTGGCCGGCCCGAATGCCCGTGCGCTGCTGCGCGACATCGTCAAGGACGCCAGCCCCGACACGGTCCTGTCGAACAAGCGCTTCCCCTGGCTCAGCTGCC
>JBJOQI010000248.1:0-4862 GCA_046050045.1 Pseudomonadota bacterium
GACCTTCGGCACGTCAGCGCGATTGGTCATGCCTGCATCAGGCATCATCACCATCACTGATCGGACGGGGCGTTGTGATGCATCGGGGCGGCCCCGATGCATCCAGCCCTTGCACCGGGCGTGCGCTGCCTGTATACGCGCGCCACTTCACAGGCGAAGCTTGGGCCTTGCGGGGAGAAATCCCGTCAGGTCCGCCGGTTGGGGGAAACCCTGAGACGCTTCGCCGCGGCGCAAACCGGAAAGGAAATGGACATGGCGCTTCCCGATTTTTCCATGCGTCAGCTGCTTGAGGCTGGCGTTCACTACGGTCACCAGACGCAACGCTGGAACCCGAAGATGGGCGAGTTCATCTACGGCGACCGCAACGGCATCCACATCATCGACCTGACGCAGACCGTCCCGATGCTGGACGCTGCGCTGAACGTGATCCGCGAGACGGTGGCCAAGGGCGGCCGCATCCTGTTCGTGGGCACCAAGCGCCAGGCGCAGAAGTCGATCGCCGAAGCTGCCGAGAAGTGCGCGCAGTACTACATGAACCACCGCTGGCTGGGCGGCACGCTGACCAACTGGAAGACGGTCTCGCTGTCGATCAACCGCCTGAAGCAGATCGACGAGATCATGCAGCACGGCGCCGAGGGCCTGACCAAGAAAGAGCGTCTGGGGATGGAACGCGAGCAGGCCAAGCTTCAGGCCTCGCTCGGCGGCATCCGCGAGATGGGCGGCCTGCCGGACCTGCTGTTCGTGATCGACGTTGGCAAGGAAGACCTGGCCATCAACGAAGCCAACAAGCTGGGCATTCCGGTCGTCGGCATCGTGGACACCAACAACTCGCCCAAGGGCGTGGACTACGTGATCCCGGGCAACGATGACGCGGCGCGGGCGATTTCGCTCTATTGCGATCTGGTGTCGCGTGCGGCGCTCGACGGCATGTCGGCGCAGATGGGTGCCGCTGGCATCGACATCGGCGCGATGGAAGAAGCCCCGGCCGAAGAGGCAATCGGCGAGACTGCCGAGGCCTGATAAGGCCCCGGACTGTCTGTCACATTCCAGTTGTCGGGCGGGGATATTCCCCGCCTGACCCATTCCAGATGATTGAGGAGAGCCTCGGATGACGATCACCGCTCAGATGGTGAAGGAACTGCGCGAGTCGACCGGCGCAGGCATGATGGACGCCAAGAAGGCGCTGACCGAAACCAGCGGCGACATGGAAGCTGCGGTCGACTGGCTGCGCACCAAGGGCCTTGCCAAGGCCGCCAAGAAGGCCGACCGCATCGCGGCAGAAGGCCTGATCGGTGTGTCGGTCAAGGCCGGTCGCGGCGTCGCGGTCGAGCTGAACTCGGAAACCGACTTCGTGGCCAAGAACGCAGATTTCCAGGGACTGGTGCGCGAGATCACGCAGGTCGCGCTGGACACTGCGGATTCACTCGAAGTGCTGAACGCGGCGCACCTGAACGGCAAGCCCGTGTCGGAAGTGCTGACCGACGCCATCGCGCGCATCGGCGAGAACATGACCCTGCGCCGGATGCATGTGCTGGACGGCGATACGGTCGTGTCCTACGTGCACAACGCCGCCGCTGACGGCATGGGCAAGATCGGCGTGCTGGTTGCGCTCAAGGGCCCGGCCGACAAGGCGCAGACGATCGGCAAGCAGTTCGCGATGCACATCGCCGCTACCTCGCCGCTGTCTCTGTCGGAGGCCACGCTGGACCCGGTTGTTCTGGAACGTGAGCTGGCCGTGCAGACCGCCAAGGCGCTGGAAGAAAACGCCGCCTCGGCCAAGCCGAAGCCCGAGCAGGTGATCCACAACAACATCATCCCGGGCCGGATGAAGAAGTTCCTGGCTGAAAACACGCTGATGGGCCAGGCCTTTGTCATCAACCCCGACCTGACGGTCGAGCAGGCCGCCAAGGATGCAGGTGTCGAGATCACAGGCTATGCCCGCGTGGCCGTCGGCGAAGGCATCGAGAAGAAGCAGGAAGATTTCGCAGCCGAAGTCGCCAAGACCCGCGGCGCCTGATCTTTCAATGCAATCCTGAATGGTGGCGCCGCCCTGCGGCGCCACTTTTCATTTGTTGCGCTGCTTTGGCAGCAACGGAAGCAGCCGGAACCAAACGGCTCCGGCTGCAGAACTCCCGAACCACGTCGCCACCGCGACGTGTTTGCACTGATCACCACCATACGCCTGTCCCGGCAAGTGTGGGGCGACGGTTGCTGGACGACAACCGCCGCCGGACGCGCTGCACCTGTTGGGGATAAGGACAAGGCGCGCACACTTACTGGAGGAACCCTTTGCGTCAAAGACACATCGGGCCCCAAATCCCGGTTTCCCGGTTGCGGCCCTGACCCCCGAAAAACACCGGGATGGGCAGGACCGCGTGTTCCAGGCTAAAGCCACCACTCACGGAACATCCCAAGTCTGTCGATTTCCCTTGCGTCAAGCGAGTAAGGGAATCCTTACCTTTTGATTTCCAAGAGGCTGGAAAGATTGGGAATCTGGTCCATTCGGGCTATGGACCCGGCCGGTTTCGCCAGGCCCGCATCCTGCCGGCAACCCGCCTGCGGCTACTGCGGCAGAATGAAAATCTGGTTCTGGAACGAGGCCTTGAGCACCGCCTGCGCCGTCGTCTCGACATCCAGCGCCTCTCGCGCCAGACGCAGGTGCTTTTCGACAGTGGCAGAGGTCAGCCCCATGATCGTCGCGATATCCTGCGTGGTCTTTCCGTCGCCCACCCATTCCAGCGCCTCGCGCTGCCGCGGCGTCAGTGCGCGCCGCGATGAGGCGAAGGGCATCGAGGTGATGCGCAGGTGCGTGACATTGTTGACGAGAAGAATATCGGCGCCGTGTTCCTGCATGACCTCATCGGCCTCGAACTGGGTCATGCCAGACCGCGCCGTCAATCCTATTGCGCCCTTGGCCCTGACCGAGACGTCGCGGAAACTGATCGAATACCCCGCGCGCACACCGTGCTGCAGGTTGAAATCGAGCACCTTCTTCTCGCTGGCGGTCAGGGTGCCGGTGCGGGCCTGTTCCTCGATCCAGCGCCAGGAACAGGAACCTTCGTTCGCCGCAGCCCATTTGACCATGGGGGCCTGATGATACAGGCCCGAGCGCACGAAGCCGTCGATGTAGGACTGTTCGTGGTTCGACAGGACCAGAAGGTCATCGAGGCTGCCGAAGGAATTCGACGTTCGGAACCGCGTGAACCCATAGAGCAGACGCTCGAAGCCATAGACCGCCATGGCCTCGAGGTGCAGCCCCCAGATTTCCTCGATGGAGGTTGCTGCAACCACCTTTGTCAGGTGATCCACCACATCGATTCTTGAATCGGCTCGGCTCATGCGCAACTCCGCGGGTCACGCAAGATGCAACTGCACCCGGGACGGGATGCGACAACCGCCGCACCGCGCTCCCGCCTGACAGCAGTCGACGCGCTCTTGTGTTTCCCCAACAAATCCCTATTGCCACGGAGACCGGGCCATGTCGAGGGGGCGCAGTTTACCCAGCGTCAGGTGCCGGGTGATATGCAGGGCTGGGGGCCTCGATGAAGCGGCACTATGACATCGTGATCGTCGGGGGTGCCGTCCACGGGTCTTCGGCGGCCTGGTGGCTTTTGGGCGCGGACAGTGCGCTGAACGTCCTCGTGGTCGAGCCGGACCCGACCTACCAGAAATCGGCCACGGCCCTGTCGGTGGCATCGGTCCGCAGCCAGTTTTCCAATCCGGTGAATGTCGAGATTTCCCGGTTCGGTGTCGACTTCATCCGCGATTTCCAGCGTCATGTCCCCGATGGCGGGGTGCCCTCGCTCGGCCTGCGTGAGAACGGCTACCTGTTCCTTGGCTCTACGCCCGAGAGTGCTGCGCTGATGGAAGATCTGGCGCAGATGCAGCGCGGTCTGGGGGCGTCGACCCGGATCCTGTCCCGGGCTGATCTTGCCGGGCGCTATCCCTGGATGAACCTTGATGATGTCGAGGCCGGAAGCCTGGGGGAAAGGGACGAAGGCTGGTTTGACAACATGGGACTTCTGTCGGGGTTCAGGACCTCGGCAATCCAGCGGGGGGCCACCTATCTGAAAGACCGCGTCCGGGGCCTTGTCGCGCAGGACGGGCGGATTGCCGGAGTCGACCTTCAGGATCAGGGCAGGGTCACGGCCGATCTCGTCCTGGTCGCGGCAGGTACGGGCGCAACCGATATTCTCGGGACGCTTGACCTTGCCTGGCCGGTCGAGCCGCGAAAGCGCACGGTGTTTTTCGTTGATGCCCCGAATGCGCGGCATCCCGATGCGCCGCTTCTGATCGACCATACCGGCATTTACCTGCGACCCGAGCATGGGTCATGGATCACCGCAACCGTACCGCAGGACGACAGGGCCTGCGGCCTGGACGACTGGGATCCCGATCACGCCCAGTTCGACGAAACGATCTGGCCGCTGCTGTACCATCGCGCCACCGGGTTTGACGCGGTCAAGGTGCAGCGGTCCTGGGTTGGTCACTACGACTACAACACGCTCGACCAGAACGCGATTCTCGGGCCGCATCCCGGGTGCCGCGGGCTGTTCGTCGCGTCGGGGTTTTCCGGTCACGGGCTGCAGCAGGCCCCGGCAGTCGGTCGCGGCCTGTCCGAGATCATGCTGACCGGCGCATGGCAGACGATCGACCTGTCACCCCTTGGCGTGGCGCGCGTGCTCGAAGGGCGGCCCTTTCTCGAGAAGGCGGTCGTCTAGGGCAATGGATGCCACGCATGCCGGCAGGTCGGTGAACCGGCCAAAGCGAAATGCCGCCAGCGGCAGGGCCTCAGGGTCACGCAGGTAGCCCCCGTCGAACAGCGCAACAGGAACGCGGGCATTCGCGCCGCAATGCAGATC
>JBJOQI010000249.1:0-5806 GCA_046050045.1 Pseudomonadota bacterium
AGGGCACCTGCGGCATCACGTGATGCTCGACATGATAGGGCATGTTCCAGGCAAGGAAGCGGACGGCCCGGTTGGTGAATGTGGTCCGGGTATTCTCGAACATGCTGGCAACCTGTGGACAGTCGCCGTGCTCGGCCAGCAGGTAGAGCCGCAGCGCGGGCTGGCCTGCCAGCATCGGGACGACCCAGAGCCAGAGAAGTGCATCCGACCGGAACAGCGTCAGGCCTAGCACCGCATAGGCAGCCAGCATCGCCCGCGCCTCGGCCCGGATGCGGGGCATCGCGCCCTGCGGCAGATAGGGCACATCGACCCGCCCGAAGGCGAGCCCGGGCAGCAGGGCAATCTGTGAACGCCAGTAGGGGATGCCGCTGACGTGCCACAGCCACTGACGCCGCGTCTCGGGCTTCGGCGCGTCAAGCTCGGGGTCCTTGCCCGGAATGTTCGTCCAGCGGTGGTGCGCAAGGTGAAAGTAGCGGAACCACTCGAAAGGCAGGATCAGGACCAACCCGGCGATCCGCCCCGCCCCTTCATTCAGCCAGGCCGCGCGGAAGGGCGTCTTGTGCGTGCATTCGTGTTCCAGCGTGAACAGGAAGGTCAGCAGCACCCCGTGAATGGGCAGCAGGGCCCACCAGCCCGGCACCCGCAACCAGATGAGCGCGCCGGTCACAAGGATCAGGCCGAGATGTCCGGCAAGATGGTACAGCCCGTCCCGGTTGCCCGTTTCGGCCAGATCAGCCCTGACCTTGTCGGGCAAGCCCTGCGCGAAGGCCCGGTGATCGGTCATGTGCTGCCGTCCGCTATGTCGAAACCTGGTGGCGCAAGCTCGAACCCATCGAAGCGGAAGCCAGGGCTGACCGTGCAGCCGACAAGCGTGTAGGTGCCCGTTGTCGTCGCCGCCTGCCAGTGATGCGGCGGCTCAAGGATCTGCGGGCTCTCACCGTTCAGGACGTCAGGGCCCAGCCGGTGCGCCAGTGCCGGGCCGCTCGCATCGGCCGCAATCCGAAGGGTCAGGGGCGAACCCCTATACCAGTGCCAGATTTCGGCAGCATCGACCCGGTGCCAGTGACTGCGTTCGCCCGCGCGCAGCAGGAAGTAGATGCATGTTCCCGCAGGCCGTCCGCTGCCCTCGGCAACCCAGGTCTGGCGGTACCAGCCGCCTTCGGGGTGGGGGGAAAGCCCAAGGTCCTCGATGATCCGTGCTGCTTCATCCTGCATGTCCGCTCTCCCTCCGGTGGCCCACTATCCCCGATTGCGGCGTGAAGTCACCCTTTGCCAAGCTGCGCCCTGCGGCATAGCCTTCGATCAGGGGCAAGGGGCGGAGGCAAGCATGGGCGGGGTTGCGGGCAGGGTTGCCCTGGTGACAGGGGCGGGCAGCGCCGACGGCATCGGCTTTGCCACGGCCCGCGTGTTCAGGGCACAGGGCGCGCGCGTGGCCGTCACCTCGACTACCGACCGCATCCACGACCGCCGGTCGGAACTGGGACATGACGGCACCTTTGCCACGACCGCCGACCTGACCCGCCAGCAGGATGTCGACCGCCTGCTGCGGGAAACCGAGGAAGCACTCGGACCTGTCGACATCCTCGTGAACAACGCCGGCATGGTCCAGACCGGCAAGTCCGTGCGCCGCGCAAGGCTGTCCGAGATGCCCGACGCCACCTGGGACCACGGGCTTGCGATCAACCTGACCTCGACCTTCCGGCTGACCCGCGCCGCCCTGCCCGGCATGATCGCCCGTGGCTACGGCCGCATCGTCATCATGTCGTCCGTCACCGGGCCGGTCGTGGCCATCGACGGCTCTGGCGTCTATGGCGCGGCCAAGGCGGGGTTACTGGGTCTGACGCGGGAACTCGCGCTGGAAAACGGCCCGCATGGCATCACCGTCAATGCCATCGGTCCGGGCTGGATCCAGACCGGTTCCTCCAGCCGGGCCGAGATCGCGGCAGGCCGGCGCACCCCTCTGGGTCGCCCCGGACGCCCCGACGAGATCGGCCACGTCGCGGCCTTCCTTGCATCCGAGGAAGCAAGCTACCTTACCGGCCAGATGATCGTCGTGGACGGCGGCAACACGATCCAGGAATTCAAGGTCGGGCGCTAGGTCTTCGGGTCGGGACTGGCCACCCGGTCGCTGTGCCCCAGCGCCTTGCCCGGCGCGATCAGGTCGCGCAGGCGCTTCTTTACCTCGACCAGTTCGGGATGCCGCCCTTCCGCCTTCCGCGACCAGATCACATGGGTCCCGGTCCGCACCTCGAAGATCCCTCCGGTTCCCGGAACCAGCGTGACCCCGCCCAGCTCGGCCTCGAACGTGACCAGAAGCTCCTGGGCCATCCAGGCCGCCCGCAGAAGCCAGCGGCACTGCGTGCAGTATTCGATCTCGACGCGCGGCTTTTCGTTCGACACCACTTCTCTCCGTTCTCGGCCCGGGCAGGGCTGGCCAATCCAGAACTAGCCAGTAAGCTGCCCGTCCGAAAGGGAGATCGGATATGGGACTGGACGACTCGAGCAAGGACGTTGACCTCGCATTCACCGGCAGGGGCCTGCGCGGCCTTGCCTTCGAGAATGCCTTCGGCGGGGCCACGAGCTTTCTGAGGCGGCGCTACACCAAGGACCTGACGGGCGTAGATCTTGCGGTCACCGGCGTTCCCTTCGACCAGGCGGTGACGCACCGCACCGGCACCCGCTTCGGCCCCCGCGCCATCCGCGAGGCAAGCGCGCTGCAGCCGTTCGATCCGCCCTTCGGCTGGGGTTACTCGCCGCTGGAAGAGCTTTCGGTCGTCGACTATGGCGACCTTGCCTTCGACTATGCCAAGGTTTCGGCCTTTCCCGACGCACTGACCGCCCACATTCGCGGCATCCTCGCCGCCGGTCCGGGCACCGTGGCGCTGGGTGGCGATCACTACGTGACCTTCCCGATCCTGCGCGCCTATGCCGAAAAGTTCGGCCCCATCAGCCTCGTGCACTTCGACGCCCATTCCGACACCTGGCCCGACGACGACATGGAGCGGATCGACCACGGCACGATGTTCTACAAGGCCGTCAAGACCGGCATCGTCGATCCGGCGACCAGCGTGCAGATCGGCATCCGCACCCACAATGACGATCCCCTCGGCGTGCTGACGCTCGACGCGCCCACGGTGCACCGCAACGGCACCGACTGGGCGGCCGAGGCGATCCGCGCGCGTGTGGGCAACCGGCCAGTCTATCTGACCTTCGACATCGACTGCCTCGACCCGGCCTTCGCCCCCGGCACCGGCACCCCGGTCTGGGGCGGGCTTGCCAGCTGGCAGGCGGCCGCGATCCTGCGCGCCATTGCCGGGATCAACATGGTCGGCGGCGACGTGGTCGAGGTTTCGCCGCCCTACGACACCACCGGATCGACCGCCATCGCGGCGGCCCATGTCGCCACGGAACTGATATGCCTCTATGGCTGGACCCGGCGACGCGGCTAGGGCATGCGCATCCTGACCGGTCTTGTCCTGGCCATAGGTGTTGCCTCGCTCTCCGCCCCGTTGGCAATCAGGTTCTGGCCGCTCGATCCGGTGACCTATCACGCCGAACCGCTGTCTGCCGCAAAGCTGCCGGGCCGCCGCGACTGGCTCGTCCGGCCCGAAGGTGGCGATGCCCGCGCGCCCGACTACCCCGATGGCCCGGTGGCCTTGCTGGAACGCCTGTCCGGTCACGTGCTGGCGCAGCACGGCTGTTCCCGTCTGGCCGGCACGCCGCAGGACAGCTGGATGACCTTCGTCTGCCGCAGCCGGATCATGGGCTACCCTGACCTGATCTCGGTGCGCAGCTTTCCGACGGCGGGCGGCAGCAGCCTTGCGATCTGGTCGCGCGCCCGCTTTGGCAACTACGACTGGGGCGTCAACCGGGTCCGCGTCGAGGGCTGGCTTGCAGCCATTGCCCCCTGACGCCGACCACTTTCCCGCGACATCGCGGCGCAACCCATTGGCGCGGGCCGTTCCGCACCATAGAGTGCCGGGATGATCGTCGAACTCGGACATTTCGCGCTGATCCTCGCCGCCTGCGTCGCGCTGGTGCAGGCCATCGTTCCCCTTGTCGGCGCGCAGGCGAACTGGCGGGGCTGGATGGCCGTCTCGGTTCCGGCCTCGGTGTTGCAGTTCGCGCTCGTGGGGCTTTCGTTTCTGGCCCTGACCTGGGCCTTCGTGACCTCGGACTTCTCGCTGCGCCTGGTGACCGAGAATTCCCATACCCTGAAACCGATGCTCTACAAGATCTCGGGCGTCTGGGGGAACCATGAAGGCTCGATGCTTCTGTGGGTTCTGATCCTGGCCGGTTTCGGCGCGGCCTGCGG
This sequence comes from Pseudomonadota bacterium, assembly GCA_046050045.1. Classification (GTDB taxonomy): domain Bacteria; phylum Pseudomonadota; class Alphaproteobacteria; order Rhodobacterales; family Rhodobacteraceae; genus JAOADN01. The sequence goes on from JBJOQI010000249.1 coordinate 4,316, forward strand.
TCTGTTTGGCGGGGCGCTCCCGGCACGGCTGCGGGCGCGGGTCCTTGGCGTTCAGGCGCTGATCGGCGTCGCTTTCTTCGCCTTCATCCTCTTCACCTCGAACCCGTTCCTGCGCCTTCAGGTGCCGCCCTTCGACGGGCATGACCTCAACCCCCTGTTGCAGGATCCCGGCCTCGCCTTCCACCCGCCGTTTCTCTATCTCGGCTATGTCGGCCTTTCGATGTCCTTCTCCTTCGCCATCGCCGCCCTGCTCGAAGGGCGCGTCGATGCCGCATGGGCGCGCTGGGTCCGGCCCTGGACGCTGGCCGCCTGGCTTTTCCTGACGGTGGGCATCGCTCTCGGCTCCTGGTGGGCCTATTACGAGCTTGGCTGGGGCGGCTTCTGGTTCTGGGACCCGGTCGAGAACGCAAGCTTCATGCCCTGGCTACTGGCGGCGGCCCTGCTGCATTCGGCCATCGTGGTCGAGAAACGCGACACGCTGAAATCCTGGACGGTCCTGCTTGCGATCATCGCCTTCGGGTTTTCGCTGACCGGAACCTTCATCGTCCGCTCGGGCGTTCTGACCTCGGTGCACGCCTTCGCCAACGATCCCGAGCGTGGAGTCTTCATCCTGGCGATCCTTGCGGTCTTCGTTGGCGGCGGGCTTACGCTGTTTGCCTTCCGCGCCGGCACGATGGAGGCCAAGGGCGTCTTCGCGCCCGTCTCGCGCGAGGCGGCACTGGTTCTGAACAACCTGCTTCTGTCGGTCGCGGCTCTGGTTGTCTTTGTCGGTACGCTCTGGCCGCTCGTGGCCGAGATGGCCTTCGACCGCAAGCTCTCGGTCGGCGCGCCGTTCTTCGACAAGGCCTTCACGCCCTTCATGGTCGCGCTCGCGCTCGTTCTGCCCTTCGGTGCGATCCTGCCGTGGAAGCGTGGCCGCCTGACCGGTCCGGTCCGCGCGCTCTGGCCGGTGGCCCTGCTTTCCCTCGCGCTGGCGGCGCTTGTCTATGCCGTGCAGACCGGCACCTCGGCACTCGCCCCGGTCGGCGCGGCGCTTGGCCTGTGGCTCGTTGCCGGGGCCGCGGTGGACCTCGCCATCCGCGCGGCCTATCGCCCGCGCCGCCTTCTCCGGCTGCCGCGTGCCGACTGGGGCAAGGCGATTGCGCATGGCGGCCTGGGTGTCACCTTCGTCGGCATCGCGATGATTACCGCCTGGGCTGTCGAGGACATCCGCGTCGCCCGCCCGGGCGAAAGCTTCTCGGTCGGCCGCTACGAGATTGCCCTGACCGGCGTACGGGACGGGGTCGAGGGGCCGAACTACATCTCGACCGTCGCCGACGTGACCGTCTCGCGCGAGGGGCGGGTCATTGCCCTTCTGCATCCTGAAAAGCGCATCTATCCCGTCGCCCGCATGCCGACGACCGAAGCCGCCATCCGCAACGGGCTGTTTGCCGACATTTACGTGGTGATCGGCGATCCGCAGGCCAATGGCGGCTGGGCCCTGCGCACGCA
>JBJOQI010000250.1:0-6857 GCA_046050045.1 Pseudomonadota bacterium
CCCGGTCAGCGCGATGTATTCGCCCTGCATCCGGGCGATCACGCCACGGCCCTCGTCGCGCAGCTCGCGCGCCTCGTCGAGGTCGGCGTCATGGCCCGGAGCGATGAAGCCGCCATCGCGGGTCAGAAGCGGCGGCTCGTCAACCAGCGCCACAGAGAGCAGCCCGATCAGCGTCGCATGGCCCGTCAGGTCGGTCGCAGCGCGGGCCAGCCGGTCGGGCAACGCCTGCGCACCCATCAGCCCGGCGATCTTCTCCGCCCATGCCAGCCCATCGCGGACGGCGGCCAGGTCGCGCGGCCCGCCCCGATCGAGCGCCAGCCGTGACAAGGCGCGGTCGAGGTCGGGCACCGCCCGCAGCAGGTCGCGCAAGCCGGTCGCCAGCGCCCCGTCGGCCACCAGCGCCCGCACCGCATCGTGCCGCGCGCGGATTTCGCCCAGATCGCGCGAGGGCGAGGACAGGCGCCGGTCCAACAGCCGCGCCCCCGCCGCCGTCACCGTCCGGTCGATGGCCGCGATCAGCGACCCCTCGCGCCCGCCCGACAGGGCCTGCGTGATCTCGAGGTTCCGGCGCGTGGCGGCGTCGATCTGCACCGTGCCGCCCGCGGCCTCCTGCACCGGCGGGCGCAGCAGCGGCAGTTTCCCCCGCTGGGTCAGGTCGAGGTATTCGACGATCCCGCCCAGGGCCGCAACCTCGGCCCGGGAGAAGCGGCCAAACCCTTCCAGCGTCGCCACGCCAAACAGCGCGGACAGGCGTTTCTGTGCCCCTTCGCTGTCAAAGGCCGACCGCGCCAGCGGGGTCAGCGCAGCCCCGGATTCAGACACTGTCCCGGCGCAATCGCCCTGTTTCGTCTCGCTGACCACCACCTCGCGCGGGGCGATCCGCGCAAGTTCCGGGCCCAGCCGCACCAGGGGGCAGGCCATCACCCGGAACTCTCCGGTCGAGATGTCGACCCAGGCCAGCGCCGCCTCGTCCCGCACCTCGGCCCAGGCGGCCAGGAAGTTGTGCCGCCGCGCCTCGAGCAGGGTGTCCTCGGTCAACGTGCCGGGGGTGACCAGCCGCACCACATCGCGCGCGACCACGGATTTCGACCCGCGCTTCTTCGCCTCGGCCGGGTCTTCCATCTGTTCGGCAATGGCAACGCGGAAGCCCTTGCGGATCAGCGTCAGCAGATAGCCCTCGGCCGCATGGACCGGGACACCGCACATCGGAATGTCCTGCCCCAGATGCTGGCCGCGTTTCGTCAGCGCGATGTCCAGCGCCGCCGAGGCAGCCTCGGCGTCGGCAAAGAACATCTCGTAGAAGTCGCCCATCCGGTAGAACAAGAGCGCATCCGGGTTCTGCGCCTTGATCTCCAGATACTGCGCCATCATCGGCGTGACGCCTGCGTCCGACACCTTGCCCCCTCGCCTTGCGGTCCGGTGACCCTAACGAACCGCCCCGGCGGCGAAAAGGCCCGAGCACCCCATTGGAACCGGGACCGCTGACCGCTAAGCAGGGGCAAACGCGAAAGGATTGGCCCCTCCCATGTCGCAAGAGAAATCGCCGGACAAGTCAAAGAAAGCCCGCGTCACGCCGGAAGAGGCGCTGAGCTATCACCTGAACCCCACGCCGGGGAAATACGAAGTCAACGCCAGCAAGCCCATGGCGACGCAGCGCGACCTATCGCTTGCCTATTCCCCCGGGGTCGCGGTCCCGGTGCAGGCCATCGCGGAAAACCCCGGCACGGCCTACGATTACACCGTCAAGGGCAACATGGTGGCGGTGGTGTCGAACGGCACCGCGATCCTGGGCCTCGGCAACCTCGGGGCGCTTGCGTCAAAGCCGGTGATGGAAGGCAAGGCGGTGCTGTTCAAGCGCTTCGCCGACGTCAACGCCATCGACATCGAGCTTGCGACCGAAGACCCCGACGAGATCATCAAGGCCGTCCACCTGATGAGCCCCACCTTCGGCGGCATCAACCTCGAGGACATCAAGGCGCCCGAGTGCTTCATCATCGAAAGCCGGCTGAAGGAAATCTGCGACATCCCGGTGTTTCACGACGACCAGCACGGCACTGCGGTCATCTGCGCGGCGGGCCTGATCAACGCGCTGGAACTGACGCGGAAAAAGATCGGCGACGTCAGGATCGTGCTGAACGGGGCAGGGGCTGCGGGCATCGCCTGCCTTGAACTGCTCAAGGCGATGGGCGCGCAGCACGACAACTGCATCATGTGCGACACCAAGGGCGTGATCTGGCAGGGCCGAACCGAGGGCATGAACCAGTGGAAATCGGCCCATGCCGCCCGCACCGAGGCCCGCACGCTGGAAGAGGCGATGCGCGGCGCCGACGTGTTCCTTGGCGTGTCGGCCAAGGGCGCGGTCACGGCCGAGATGGTGGCCGGCATGGCCCCGAACCCGGTGATCTTCGCCATGGCGAACCCCGACCCGGAAATCACCCCGGAAGAGGCGCACGCCGTGCGCGAGGATGCCATCGTCGCCACCGGCCGGTCGGACTACCCCAACCAGGTCAACAACGTCCTGGGCTTCCCCTACCTCTTCCGCGGTGCGCTCGACATCCACGCCCGCGCGATCAACGACGAGATGAAGATCGCCTGCGCCCGGGCACTGGCGCAGCTGGCGCGCGAGGATGTGCCGGACGAGGTCGCGATGGCCTACGGCCGCAAGCTGACCTTCGGGCGCGACTACATCATCCCGACGCCCTTCGATCCGCGGCTGATCCACGTGATTCCGCCCGCCGTCGCCAAGGCCGGGATGGACACCGGCGTGGCGCGCCGCCCGATTGTCGACATGCCGGCCTATGTGCAGGGTCTCAAGGCGCGGATGGACCCGACGGCCACGATCATCGAGGGCCTGCACGCCCGCGCGCGGCAGTCGCAGTCGCGCATGATCTTTGCCGAAGGCGACGACGACCGCGTCCTGCGCGCCGCCGTGGCCTGGAGCCGGGCGGGCCTTGGACAGGCGATCGTGGTCGGGCGCGAGGCGGACGTGGCCGAAAAGCTCGGGCTCGCCGGCCTGGGCGATGCCGTCAGGGAACTTCAGATCGTCAACGCGGCGAATACGCCGCACCTGCAGGCCTACAAGGATTTCCTTTATGCCCGGCTGCAGCGCAAGGGCTTCGACACCCATGACATCCACCGCCTGGCCGCGCGCGACCGTCACGTGTTCTCGGCCCTGATGCTGGCGCATGGGCATGGCGACGGTCTGGTGACCGGGGCCACGCGCAAGTCGGCCCATGTGCTCGACCTCATCAACAACGTCTTCGACGCCCGCGCGCAGGACGGGGCGGTCGGGATTTCCGCCGTGCTGCACAAGGGGCGCATCGTCTTCATCGGCGATACGCTGGTGCACGAATGGCCCGACGAGAACGACCTGGCCGACATCGCCGAGCGTGGCGCCCACATCGCCCGCGGCCTGGGGCTGGAGCCGCGCGTGGCCTTCCTGTCCTTCTCGACCTTCGGCTATCCGGTCAGCGAACGCGCGACCAAGATGCATCAGGCCCCCCGCGTGCTCGATACCCGCGGCGTCAGCTTCGAATACGATGGCGAGATGACGGTCGACGTGGCGCTGAACCCCGACCGGATGGCGCAATACCCCTTCTGCCGCCTGACCGGGCCCGCGAACGTGCTGGTCGTGCCGGCCCGGCATTCGGCCTCGATCTCGGTCAAGCTGATGCAGGAAATGGCCGGCGCGCAGGTCATCGGCCCGATCCTGACCGGCGTCGACAAGCCGATCCAGGTCTGCTCGACCGGGTCCACCGTGAACGACATCCTGAACATGGCAGTCATCGCGGCCTGTCGGCTGGGGCAGACGAAATAGGGTCTGTTCTTGCGGAAAACGCCAAGGAGGCAAGGGGCTCTGCCCCTCGCGCACCCCGGAGTATTTCCATCAGGATGAAGGATCAGTGCGCGAAAGCAGCCTGATCGCCCCAGACCGCCTTGACCCGCGCATCGCGGCCGCAGGCATCGCGATAGAACTTGTAGGCCGATTTCTTCGACTTCGGTCCGGCGCGGGTCAGGATGACCTCGGACTGCTGGTAGTAGTCCTGGTGGTAGTCGTCGGCCGGATAGAACGGCTTGGCCGCCAGAACCGGCGTCACCACCTTGCGGCCCAGCGCCGCACTTGCCTCGGCAACCGCTGCTGCCGCCGCCTCGCGCTGGGCATCGGACTTCGCGAAGATCGCGGTGCGGTAGCTGTCGCCCCGGTCACAGAACTGTCCGCCCGCATCCAGCGGGTCGATCGAGCGCAGGAAGATCGCGACCAGCTCGGCATAACTCGTCCGGGCAGGGTCAAAGGTCACCTCGACCGCCTCGTAATGTCCGGTGCCGCCCTTCGACACCTGCTTGTAGGTGGGGTTGGCGACCGACCCGCCGGTAAAGCCCGATGTGGTGCGCGTGACCCCCGGCACCTTGTCCATGTCGGACTCGACACACCAGAAACAGCCGCCCGCAAAGACGGCGACCTCGGCCCGCGCCGCCATGGGCGCAAGGAAAACGGCGATCATCAACAGAAACTGACGCATGTGGCACCTCCAGTGTCGGCAGCCGTCGCGCCAGTCCGCTGACATATCAACTCATCTTCCCGTGAGCCGCCCGGGCGCGTTACAAACCATCGGGCAGCGCGAAGGAGCCGAAATGACCGATCACGTCAGTACCCACCAGGCCGAGGAAGACGCCCGCAACGACCGGATCCTGATCTATGTGAACGGCCGCATCCTGCCCAAGGCCGAGGCCGTGGTCAGCGTCTATGACGCGGGCTTCATGCTGGGCGACGGCGTTTGGGAGGGGATAAGGCTCTACAACGGGCGCTGGGCCTTCCTTGACGAACACATCGACCGGTTGTTCGAGGCCGCAAAGGCCATCGACCTCGACATCGCCATGACGCCGGATGCCGTGAAAAAGGCCTTGTTGGACACGCAGATCGCCAATGGCATGCAGACGGACGCCCACGCCCGCCTGATGGTCACCAGGGGCGTCAAGACACGACCCTTCCAGCACCCGAAACTGTCGCAACGCGGCCCGACCGTGGCGATCATCATGGAGCACTCGCGCCCCAGGCTGCCGCGCCCGATCCGGTTGGCCACCGTGCCCCACATGCGCGGGCTGCCGATGACCCAGGACCCCAAGCTGAACAGCCATTCGAAACTGAACTGCATCCTCGCCTGCATCGCCGCCGAAAAGGCCGGCGCGGACGAGGCGCTGATGCTGGACGTGCACGGCTTTGTGAACACCACGAACGCCTGCAACCTCTTCATCGTGCGCAAGGGCGAGGTCTGGACCAGTACCGGCGACTACTGCATGAACGGGATCACGCGCCAGAAGGTCATCGACCTCTGCCGCGCGAACGGCATCCCGGTCTTTGCCCGCAACTTCAGCCTGGTCGATACCTATTCCGCCGAGGAAGCCTTTCTGACCGGCACCTTCGGCGCCCAGACCCCAGTGGGCCAGATCGACGGGCGGGTGATCGGCAACGGCCAGATGGGGCCCGTCACCGCGCGCCTGCGCCAGCTTTACAAGGAGCTTGTCGGCGCATGAGGATCGGAATGTGGTCCGGGCCGCGGAACCTGTCCACGGCCATGATGTATGCCTTTGCGGCGCGGGGCGACTGTGCTGTCTGGGACGAACCCTTCTACGCCGCCTACCTTGCGGCCACGGGCATCGACCACCCGATGAAGGAGGCGATCATTGCCGGCGGGATGACCGACCCGGCGCAGGTGGCGGCGGCCTGCCTTGGCCCGATTCCGCAGGAACAGACACTGTTCTACCAGAAACACATGACGCTCCACATGATCCCCGCCTTCGACCGGGGCTTCATCCGCGGTCTGACGAACGTGTTCCTGATCCGCCATCCGGCGCGGGTGGTGGCAAGCTATTCGAAGAAACGCGAAAGCCCGACGCTGGCCGATATCGGTTTTGTCCAGCAGGCCGAGCTGTTCGATCTGGTGGCAGGCTGGACGGGCCGCGCCCCCATCGTCATCGACAGCGCCGACATCCGCGCCGAACCCCGCAAGGCACTTTCGGGCCTGTGCGCTGCGCTGGGCATTCCCTTTACCGACCGGATGCTGCGCTGGTCGGCGGGGCCGAAACCCTATGACGGCGTCTGGGCCCCGCACTGGTACAACGCCGTCCATGCCTCGACCGGGTTTGACGAGCCCGAAGGCGCATTGCCCGACCTGCCAGCCGCTTATGCGCGCCTCGTCGATCTGGCGATGCCGCACTACGAACAGCTGGCGCAGTTCAGGCTCTGACTGGGCCATTTTCGGTCGACAAATACTCTCGGGGGTGAATGCCCCTGCAAGGGGCAGAGGGGGCAGACAGCCCCCTACTTCTTCCCGGCGACCCGCGCGTTCCGCGTGGCGATCAGCTTCAGCCGCAAAGCGTTCAGGCGGATGAAGCCTTCGGCGTCCTTCTGGTCATAGGCGCCCGCATCTTCCTCGAAGGTCACGTGCTTTTCGCTGTAGAGGCTTTCCTCCGACCAGCGCGCCACGCAGCGGGCCGAGCCCTTATAAAGCTTGATCCTGACCGTGCCCGAAACATGCTCCTGGCTCTTGTCGATCAGGGCCTGCAGCATCTCGCGCTCCGGGCTGAACCAGAAGCCGTTGTAGATGAGCTCGGCGTACTTGGGCATCAGCTCGTCCTTGAGGTGGGCGGCGCCGCGGTCCAGCGTGATCTGCTCGATCCCGCGATGGGCGCGGGCGTAGATCTCGCCACCCGGCGTCTCGTACATGCCGCGGCTCTTCATGCCCACGAAGCGGTTCTCGACCAGGTCCAGCCGGCCGATGCCATGCCTGCGGCCCAGGTCGTTGAGCGCGGCGAGCAGGGTAGCGGGGGACATGGCCTGGCCGTAGAGGGCCACGCCA
>JBJOQI010000251.1:0-2771 GCA_046050045.1 Pseudomonadota bacterium
GATCCGCAAACCCGCCGAGTGGTTCGTCTTCGTGTTCCGCGGCTCGCCCCTCTTCATCCAGTTCTTCCTGGCCTACGAGGCGCTCGTCCTCTTGCCGAAGGGCGGGATCGACATCCTTGGCGTCCACCTCAATACTGCCTGGACCACGCGGGCCTGGGCCGGGGCGCTTCTGGTCCTGTTCCTGAACACCGCCGCCTATTCCGCCGAAATCTTCCACGGCGCGCTGAAGTCGATCCCGAAGGGCGACCTGGAGGCCGCCGAGGCTTACGGCCTGACGGGCTGGAAGAAGTTCATCCGGATCGAATGGCCGACCATGCTGCGGCTGGGCTGGCCCGCCTACACGAACGAGGCGATCTTCCTGATCCACGCCACCACGCTGGTGTTCTTCTCTGGTTTCCCCGTCCTTCAGCAGAAGGGCGACGCGCTCTATTACGCGGCCTATTTCGCCGACAAGACCTTCAACCCCTTCGTCGCCTACCCGATCATCGCGTTCTACTTCATCATCCTGACGCTTGCCGTCATCGCGGTGTTCGGCCTCGTCAACAGGCGTCTCAACCGGCACTTGCCGAAAAACACGCGGTCCAAGCTGAGGATACGGCCGCAACTCATCAGGTGACATCATGAAAGACTGGCTTCGCAAGCACCCGCAGGTGCGGACCATCCGCGTAGCCGCCGCAGACCTCAACGGCCAGCCCCGCGGCAAGCGCATCCCCTCGCGCTTTGCCGAAAAGGTGGCCACCGAGGGCACGCGCTTCCCCTTCTCGGTCCTGAACCTCGACATCTGGGGCGAAGACATCGAGGACAGCCCGCTGCTGTTCGAATCCGGCGACGCCGACGGGATCCTGCGCCCGACCGAACGCGGCTTCATGCCGATGCCCTGGCTCGAGGCGCCGACCGCGCTTCTGCCGATCTGGATGTATCACGAAGACGGCCGCCCCTACGAGGGCGACCCGCGGCAGGCGCTTGCCGCGGTCGTCGCGCGCTTCAAGGAACGCGGGCTGACCCCTGTGGTCGCGATGGAGCTGGAATTCTTCCTGATCGACGATTCCGGCAAGACGCTGCAGGTGCCGCCCTCGCCCCGGTCGGGCAAGCGGCGCAAGGCGGCCGAGATTCTGTCGATCCGCGCGCTCGACGCCTTCGACACCTTCTTCACCGACCTCTACGACGCCTGCGAGGCGATGGACATTCCCGCCGACACCGCCATCTCTGAAGCCGGTCTGGGTCAGTTCGAGCTGAACCTGATGCATCAGGACGACGCGCTGCGCGCGGCCGACGATGCCTGGCTGTTCAAGATGCTGGTCAAGGGTCTGGCGCGCCGCCATGGCTTTGCCGCCAGCTTCATGGCCAAACCCTATCCGGAGTATTCCGGCAACGGCCTGCACACGCATTTCAGCGTGATCGACAAGAACGGGGCGAACGTCTTCTCGAACGGCGGGCCGGAAGGCTCGGGCATCCTCAAGCACGCCATCGCCGGCTGCCTCGAGGCGATGCACGACTCGGCGCTGATCTTCGCGCCGCATGCCAACAGCTTCGAACGCCTCGTGCCCGAGGCGCATGCCCCCAACCAGGTCTGCTGGGCCTATGAAAACCGAACCGCCGCGATCCGCGTGCCTTCGGGCAACCCGGCCGCGCGGCGGATCGAGCACCGCGTCGCGGGCGGCGACGTGAACCCCTACCTGATGCTGACCGCAATCCTCGGCGCGGCGCTGAACGGGATCGAGAAACAGATGACCCCGCCCCCGCCGATCACCGGCAACGCCTATGCGCTCGACCTGCCGCTGATCCCCGACACCTGGGCCAGCGCCATCGACGTGTTCGAGAAAAGCACCCTCATGCCCGGCATCTTCCCCAAGGAACTGATCCGCAACATGGTCCAGACCAAGCGGCAGGAGTTGCACTACATGGGCGAGCTGTCCGAGGCCGAGCAGACCGAAATCTACCTCGACACCGTCTGACCCCTGACGCAACGGCGTGCAAGGGTCCCCCCTTGCGCGCCCCCGCGGCCCGCGTCTAGGCTTTCACATATCTGACACGAGACACGAAAATGCAGATCGGTATCCTCCAGACCGGCCAGTCGCCCGATGTCCTGAAGGACGAGATGGGCGACTATCCCGACATGTTCGAGACGCTCCTCGCCGGGCGCGGCCTGACCTTTCGCCGCTACCACGTCGAGAACATGGAGTTCCCGCAGGACGTCCACGACTGCGACGGCTGGCTGATCACCGGCTCGCGCCACGGCGCCTACGAGGACCACCCCTTCATCCCGCCGCTGGAGGAGTTCATCCGCACGGCCTATGCCGAAAAGGTGCCGATGGTGGGCGTCTGCTTCGGCCACCAGATCATCGCCCAGGCGATGGGCGGCAAGGTCGAGAAATTTGCCGGCGGCTGGTCGGTCGGACCAACCGAATACGACTTTGGCGACCGGACCTATACCTTGAACGCCTGGCACCAGGACCAGGTGGTGCAAAAGCCCGAAACCGCGAAAGTCCTCGCCTCGACCGCCATGTGCGAAAACGCGGCGCTTCTCTATGACGACCGCATGTTCACCGTTCAGCCCCACCCCGAATTCCGCAAGGACTTCATGGCGGGCCTGATCAAGCATCGGGGGCCGGGTCTGGTCCCCGACGCGCTCCTTGCCGATGCCACTGAGCGGCTCGACACGACCCTCGACAGCCCGTCGATGGCCGACCGGATCGCGGATTTCTTCCCGACCCACAAAGCCAAAAATGGGGCCGAGAAGCTCCGCGCCTGATCGTCAGTCGCGGGGGCCA
>JBJOQI010000252.1:0-8085 GCA_046050045.1 Pseudomonadota bacterium
TCGCGGTTCAGCGACGCCGTGGCAACCTCGCGGTCGGGGCCAGCGGTGTTTGCGCCCGTCATCACGCCCATTCCAGCGCCCCCTTCTTCCATTCATAGGCAAAGCCGATGGTCAGCACGGCGAGGAAGGCCATCATCGACCAGAAGGCCAGCATCGAGATGTCCTGGAAGGCGACCGCCCAGGGGAACAGGAACGCCACTTCCAGGTCGAAGATGATGAACAGGATCGACACGAGGTAGAAGCGCACGTCGAACTTCATCCGCGCGTCGTCGAAGGCGTTGAAGCCACATTCATAGGCCGAGACCTTCTCGGGGTCCGGGTTGCGAACCGCGACGACCACCGCCGCCAGGATCAGGACAAGGCCAAGGCCGATCGCCATGGCCAGGAAAATCAGAATCGGGAGGTACTCCCTGAGCAGACCGTCCAAATCCGGCTCCTTTGGCTCGCGCAGCAGGCTCGCGCAGGTTGTTCTTCGCGGGGGAAATAACGGCAGGCGCACCGCCGTCCAGCCCCCGGACGCTGGGTTCTCGCTGTCGTTTACTCGCAGGCCCCGGCAGGGTCAACCGAAGCCACCCCCCGGGGCACGAAGATTCCGTGACCCAAAGCGCAATTCCTTCCGGGGTTTGGCCCTAGTCCGCCCCGCCCCGCAGCCCCTGCCAGACCGCCCCCGCCTCGGCCCGCACGATCCGCGCGATCAGCGCGACATCCCCGGGCGTGAAGGTCAGGGGCAGCCGCATGTCGATCAGCCCGGCAAGGATGCGGTCGGTCCGGGGCAGCGCCTGCGGCCGCAGATAGCCCCAATGGACGTGGCGCGAGGTGAAGGCCACGGGGTCTTCGGCACCGAACCACTTCAGCTCCACCCCCCGCGCAAGGCAGCGCGCGATCAGGTCGCGCACCGCGTCCGCGGGCCAGTCGGGCAGCAGGAACTGGAACGACGACCCGACATAGGTTTCCGCCGCAGGCCGGGTCACCAGCCGCAGGCCCGGTGTCTCCGCCAGCCCCGCTTCCATCGCCCGGTACAGCGCGTTCCAGCGGTCGCATTGCCGGCCAAGGTCGCGCAGCTGCGGCCGCAGGATCGCCGCCCGCAGGTTGTCCATGCGGCCCGAGATATTGGGCGTCACCAACTTTACATTTTCGAACATTTCAGGTGGCGGCGAGGCCTTGTGGCGACCGTAAAGCATATAGGAACCCGACAGCAGGACGCACCGCGCCATCGCTTCGGCATCGTCGCTGACGATCAGCCCGCCCTCGCCGGAATTCATGTGCTTATAGGTCTGGGTGGAGTAGCACCCCATCACCCCCCAGCGGCCAGAGGGCCTTCCGTTCCACGCCGCGCCCATCGTATGCGCGCAGTCCTCGATCACCCGGATCCCCAGCCCGTCGCAGACCTGCATCAGGCGTTCCATGTCGCCCAGATGCCCGCGCATCAGGCTCAGCATCAGGACCTTCGCCCCGCTGGCCCCGGCCTTCACGGCAAGGTCGTCGATGTCGATCACCAGATCGTCCGTGATCTCGACCAGCACCGCCTCGGCGCCAACGCTCGCAATCGCCCCCGGCACCGGGGCCAGCGTAAAGCCGTTGGTCAGCACCCGGTCCCCCGGCCCCACGCCCAGCGCGCGCAGCGCGGTCGCCAGCGCATAGCCGCCCGAAGCTACCGCCAGGCAATACCCCGCCCCGGTGTAGCGCGCGAATTCCTCCTCCAGCAGCGCCGCTTCGCCCGCCTCTCCGGGGGCAAGGTTGTAGCGGTGCAGCCGCCCGTGCCGCAGCACCTCCAGCGCCGCCGTGATCCCGTCCTCTGGGATCGGCTCCTGCTGGGTAAAGCTCTTGGTGAAGACCTCGGTCATGCCGCCTCTCGCGCCCGTCCCGGCACCAGCGCCAGATACATCAGGAAGGCGACGCCGATAAAGCCCGCCGCCACGTAAAAGGCCATGTCTGGCGTCTGCACCGGGGCCTCGGGCAGCATGAAGAAGCCGAACACCTGCGAAAAGAACACCGTGCCCAGAAGCATCGCGATATTGGTGATGGCTGACAGCCCGCCCTGCAATTCGCCCTGCGCGTCCTCGGGCACGGCCTTCGACATCATCGCCGTCAGCATCGGGTGGACGAAACCCTCGGGCCCGTGGATCACGAACAGGATCAGCACGACCGAGACCGAGCCTGCCAGCCCGTAGCCCACGGCGGCGATGACCGCGCAGACCAGGCCGATCGTCGCCACCCGCGCCTCGCCGAACCTGGCGACGGCAGGCCCGGTCAGCCCGCCCTGGAATACCGCCGTCACCAGCCCGAAGGCCGCAAGCGTCAGCCCGATCATCCGCTCGCTCCAGCCAAAGTTCGCGATGCCCCAGAAGGCCCAGATCGCCGGGTAGACCGACGATCCGAAGAAGAAGACGAACATCACCGCGCACATCGGCAGAACGCCCGAATAGGTGCGGAACACCTTCAACGTGCCAAAGGGGTTGGCGCGACGCAGCTCGAATGGCCTGCGGTTTTCGTCCGTCAGCGTCTCGGGCAGGACGAACCAGCCGTAGACGAAGTTCACCGCGGCAATCCCCGCCGCCGCGTAGAAGGGGACGCGCGTCCCGAACTCGCCCAGAAGCCCGCCGATCGCGGGGCCAAGCACAAACCCCACGCCAAAGGCCGCGCCGATCATGCCATAGGCCTTGGCGCGATCCTCGGGCGCGGTCACGTCGGCGATATAGGCATTGGCGATGACATAGGACGACCCGCAGAACCCCGCGAAGGCCCGCCCCACGAACAGCCAGAAGATGCTCGGCGCCCAGGCCGACAAAAGGTAGTCCACGACCAGCCCGAAGACCGCCAGCAGCAACAGCGGCCGCCGCCCGAACCGGTCCGAGAGGTTGCCCATGAAGGGCGAAAACAGGAACTGCGTCATCGAAAAGGCAAAGAACATCCACCCCCCGATCAGCGCCGCCTGGCCAAGGCCCACCTGACCCACCTCTTCGATCAGGCGCGGCAGCACCGGCATGATCAGGCCAAAGCCCACCATGTCGAGAAACACGGTCACAAGAACGAACGTCACCGCATGGCGGGACGGGGCTGGCGAGGTCATCTGGGATTTCCTGTCCGGATCAGGCGCGCAGGATGCCAGTTTCCGCAGTCTTGGCAAGCGGGGCTTCAGATCAGCCGCTGGACCAGGTCGGGCAACTCGTCGAAATGCGCGACCAGCGCCTCGGGGGAATGGCGCGCGACCTCGCCCCCTTCGGGGCCGAAGGTCACCAGCGCCACCGGCACGCCCGCGTTCCGCGCCGTTTCCCGGTCGGTCAGCGTGTCGCCCACCAGCATCGACCGCGCCACATCGCCCCCCGCCCGTTCCACTGCCAGCCGGTAGGGCGCGGGGTCGGGCTTCCGGACCGGCAGGGTATCGGCCCCCACCAGCGCGTCGAACAGGTTCCTGACCCCCAGCCGAGTCATCAGCATCTCGGCCAGGCGCTCGGGCTTGTTGGTGCAGATGCCGGTGCGCAGGCCCATCAGCCGCAGCCGGCTCACCGCCGCCACCGCACCGGGATACATCCGCGTTTCCCGGTCGATGGCCGCCTCATAGGCGCGCAGCAGGATCGGGTATCCCCGGTCCACCTCCGCCTCGCCGCCATAGCCCAGCCGCCCGAACCCCAGCCGCAGCATCGCCCGCCCGCCCTGAAACGCCGTCACCGCATCACTCACCGGGTCCAGCACCTCGCCCGCCTCCATTTCGCGGAACGCCGCATTGGCCGCCGCGATCAGGTCGGCCGAGGTATCGGCCAGCGTTCCGTCCAGATCGAAGATCACTGTGCGCATTGTTTCCCCAGTCCGGCCCGGTTTGCAGGCATTGTAACGTCACGAAAGGTCATTTGATCCCGCCCGACCTTGCGGGACGTGGCCCCATCGGTAAAACGGGCCGCGAGGCAAGGAAAGAAACATTGATGCAAACCGCTTTGATCATTCTTGCAGCCGGACAAGGCACGCGGATGAACTCCGACCTGCCGAAGGTGCTGCACCAGATTGCAGGCGCGCCGATGCTCGTCCACGCGATGGTCACGGGCGCCGCACTTCAGCCCGACCGCACCGTCATCGTCGCGGGCCACGGGGCCGAGGCGGTGACCCAAGCCGCGCTCGCGCACGACGACACCGCGCAGGTCGTGATCCAGACCGAGCAACTCGGCACCGGCCACGCCGTCCGTACCGCCCTGCCCGCGCTCGACGGCTTCGCCGGCAAGGTCTTCGTCCTTTTCGCCGACACCCCCTTCATCCGGCCCGAGACGCTCGAAACCATGGCCGCGCACCCCGCCGATGTCGTGGTGCTTGGCTTTCAGGCGAAGGATCCCATGCGATACGGCCGCCTTGTCGTGCAAGACGGCGCATTCCAGCGCATTGTCGAGTTCAAGGACGCCACGCCCGAGGAACGCGCAATCACACTGTGCAATTCCGGCATGATGGCGGTCGAGGCGGGGCTGCTGGCCGACCTCGTCCGGGGCCTGACGAACGACAATGCCGCGGGCGAATACTACCTGACCGACATCGTCGCCGCCGCCCGCGCCAAGGAGCGTTCCGTCGCCGTCGTCACCTGCCCCGAGGCCGAGACGCTGGGCGTCAATACCCGCGCCGACCTCGCCGCCGCCGAGGCGACCTTTCAGGCCCGCGCAAGGGCCGAAGCGCTGGAGAACGGCGTCACCCTGACCGCGCCTGATACCGTCTATTTCGCCTGGGATACCGTGGTCGGCCGCGACGCGATCCTGCATCCGAACGTTTTCTTCGGGCCCGGTGTCACGGTCGAGTCCGGGGCCGAGATCTTCCCCTTCACCCACCTGACCGGCTGCCACATCAGCCGCGGCGCCACCGTCGGCCCCTTCGCCCGTCTCCGCCCCGGCGCGGAACTGGCCGAGGACGTGCATGTCGGCAACTTCGTGGAAATCAAGAACGCCATCCTCGACGAAGGCGTGAAGGTCGGCCACCTGACCTATATCGGCGACGCCTCGATCGGCGAGCAGACGAACATCGGCGCGGGCACGATCACCTGCAACTACGACGGGGTGATGAAGCACCGCACCGTGATCGGCAAGCGCGTCTTCATCGGCTCGGACACGATGCTGGTCGCGCCCGTCACGGTGGGCGACGACGCGATGACGGCGACCGGAACGGTCGTGACGGCGGACGTGCCGGCCGAGGCGCTGGCGATTGCGCGGGCCAAGCAGGACAACAAGCCCGGCCTTGCCGTCCGGTTGATGGAAAAACTGCGCGCCGAAAAGGCGCGGCGTGCGAAAGGTAACGCGTAAATGTGCGGAATCGTTGGCGTTCTCGGAAACCATGAGGTTGCCCCGATCATTGTGGAGGCGCTGAAGCGTCTTGAATACCGCGGCTACGACTCGGCCGGCATCGCCACGGTGAACGCAGGCCGGCTCGACCGCCGCCGCGCAGTGGGCAAGCTCGTCAACCTCTCGGACCTGCTGGTCCACGACCCGCTCGCCGGCAAGGCCGGCATCGGCCACACCCGCTGGGCCACCCACGGCGCCGCGACGACGACCAACGCCCATCCGCACCGCTCGGGCCCCGTCGCGGTGGTGCACAACGGCATCATCGAGAACTTCCGCGACCTGCGCGAGGATCTGGCCAGGAAGGGCCTGACCCAGGAATCCGAGACCGACACCGAAACCATCGTCCTGCTGTGCCGCTCCCTCATGGATCAGGGGCTTTCCCCGCGCGAAGCGGCCGAGGCCACGCTGAAGCGGCTCGACGGGGCCTTCGCGCTCTGCTTCCTCTTCGACGGCGAGGATGATCTGATGGTCGCCGCCCGCAAGGGCAGCCCCTTGGCCATCGGGCATGGCGACGGCGAGATGTTCGTGGGCTCGGACGCAATCGCGCTTGCGCCGATGACCGACCGCATCACCTATCTCGAGGAAGGCGACTACGCCTTCGTCACCCGACAGGGCGCCGAGATCTTCGACCGCAACGGCACCCGCGCCAACCGCGAGATGACGCGGATCAAGATCGACCAGACCCGCATCGAAAAGGCCGGCCACAAGCACTTCATGGCCAAGGAAATCGCCGAACAGCCGGTCGTTCTGGGCGACGCGATCCGCCACTACGTGCAGGACGGCGCGATCAACCTGCCCGAGGGGCTGGATTTCGCGGGCCTCGACCGGCTGACGATGGTGGCCTGCGGCACGGCCTCATATGCCTGCCATACGGCGAAGTACTGGTTCGAACAGCTCGCCGGCCTGCCCTGCGAGGTCGATATCGCGTCCGAATTCCGCTACCGCGAGCCGCCCCTGCCGCAGAACAGCTTTGCGCTCTTCGTCAGCCAGTCGGGCGAAACCGCCGACACGCTGGCCGCGCTGCGCTACGCCAAGGACAAGGTCGCCAGGATCGTCAGCGTCATCAACGTCACCACCTCGACCATCGCGCGCGAAAGCGACGTGTCCTTGCCGATCATGGCGGGGGTCGAGGTCGGCGTCGCCTCGACCAAGGCCTTCACCTGCCAGCTGACCGTTCTTGCGCTGCTGGCACTCAAGGCCGGGGTGGACCGGGGCCGCATCGACAGCGCCACGCTCGCCCGCCATCTGGCCGACCTGTCGCTTTTGCCCGGCCTGATGAACCAGGCGCTGGCCCGGGAAGAAGAAATCGAACGCCTCGCCACCCAGGTGGCCGAGGCGCAGGACGTGCTGTTCCTCGGCCGGGGCGCGATGTTCCCGCTGGCGCTGGAAGGCGCGCTGAAGCTCAAGGAAATCAGCTACATCCACGCCGAAGGCTACGCCTCGGGCGAGTTGAAGCACGGGCCCATCGCACTCATCGACCGGATGGTGCCCGTCGTGGTCCTGGCGCCCCGCGACCACCTCTTCGACAAGACCGTCTCGAACATGCAGGAGGTCATGGCCCGCCACGGCAAGGTACTGCTGATCTCGGACGCGCGGGGCGTGAAAGAGGCCGGCGACGGCACATGGGCCACGCTGACCATGCCCACCGTCTCGCCGGTCTTTGCGCCCATCCTCTATGCCGTGCCCGCCCAGCTTCTGGCCTACCACACCGCCATCGCCAAGGGCACCGACGTGGACCAGCCGAGGAACCTCGCCAAGTCGGTGACGGTGGAATAGTGGCCAAACAGTTCCCGTCCCTGACCGAGGACCAGATCGCCTTCATCCGCGACCAGCAGGTCTTCTTCACCGGGACGGCGGCGGCCGGGGGGCGGGTCAATGTCTCGCCCAAGGGGATGGATTCGCTGCGCATCGCGGGGCCGAACCGGATCCTCTGGCGCAACGTCACCGGGTCGGGCAACGAAACCGCGGGCCACCTGCGGCTTTCCCCCCGGATGACGCTGATGTGGTGCAGCTTCGCCCAGCGCCCGCTGATCCTGCGCGTCTACGGCACCGCCCGCGCCATCCACCGGGGCGAGGCCGGATGGGACGGGCTCAACACCCTTTTCCCGGCCGACACCGGCGCGCGGCAGGTGTTTGACCTGACGATTGACCTTGTTCAGACCTCCTGCGGCTATGCCGTGCCTCTGATGGACAACCCCCGCGAACGCGACGTCCTGAAGAAATGGTCCGAGGCCAAGGACGACGACGCGATGCGCTCCTACTGGGCGGAAAAGAACCGCACCACCATCGACGGCTTCCCGACCGGCATCCCCGAATGACTGCCGGAATGACACCCGACGCCGCCCTTGCCGACCTGCGCGCCGCCGCCGACCCCGAACGCGCAGCAGGTTCGGCCGCCTACCACAAGGCCCACCGCGAATACCTGGGCGTCCGCGTGCCCCTGATCGACGACATGGCCCGCCGCTGGCGCGAGGGGATGGACCTGCCCGCCCGCGTGGCGCTCGCCGCCGCGCTCTGGGACACGAACATCCACGAAGCGCGCGTTGCCGCCGCCAAGTTGCTGACACAGGCCCGGATCAAGGGCGACGATGCCGTCTGGAGTCTGATCGCGTCATGGGTCCCGCAGTTCGACGCCTGGGCCATCGCCGACCACGCCTGCGATGCGGGCGGGCGGCGGCTGGTCGCCGACCCCGCGCGGATCGACGAGGTCGAGGGCTGGACCAGGGCCGACAGCTTCTGGACCCGCCGCGCGGCGCTGGTCATCACCCTGCCCTGG
>JBJOQI010000253.1:0-4827 GCA_046050045.1 Pseudomonadota bacterium
GCGACGGGCGAGGCCGCGCATTACCCGATGCTGACCTTCGCGCTGGGCAACATCAAGCAGAACTTCCCCGAGAACCTCGAGGACGTGGGCTTCATGGCCCAACCCGGCCCCGATGCCGCGAAGAACGGGCTGACGGTCTGGATGCCGTCTGCCCTCTACATTCCGGCTGCGTCCGAAAACCAGGAGGCCGCCAAGGACTTCCTGGCCTTCGTCGCCTCGGTCGAGGGCTGCAACCTGATGATCGGTGCCAATGGCGCGACCGGTCCCTATCTGATCAAGGGCTGCGAACTGCCCGCCGACGTGCCCGGTGCGGTGGCAGACATGATGCCCTACTTCCAGGCCGAGGGCATGACCGCCCCCGCGCTGGAATTCCTGTCGCCGATCAAGGGCCCGGCGCTGGAACAGATCACGGTCGAGGTCGGATCGGGCATCCGCCCGGCGGCCGAGGCGGCGGCGCTGTACGACCAGGACGTGGAAAAGCAGGCCAAGCAACTCGGGCTGCCGAACTGGTAACCTCCCAAGGTCAGGCAGTCTTGCCCCCGCCGCCTATCCGCGGCGGGGGCCTTTCAGCGATCACGACGGGCGAGGTCGGATGAAGCGGAAGTCACCTTATCCCTATTGGTTCGTCCTGCCCGCGGCGGTGATCTTCGTCGTGCTCTTCCTTGTGCCGACGGTCGCGTCGTTCTGGTTCAGCCTTACGCGCTGGGATCTGTTCGAGGCGCATTTCATCGGGCTCGACAACTACCGGCAGTTCTTCAAGGAGCCGTTCCTGGTCCAGGGCCTTGTGAACACGCTGATCTATGCCAGCCTGACCTCGGCCACCAAGACGGTGTTCGGGCTGCTGCTGGCGGTGCTGCTGACCAGCGGCATCCTGTGGCAGGGGTTCCTGCGGTCGGTCGTGTTCTTTCCGGTGCTCGTCTCGACCATCGGGGTCGGGATCACCTTTGCCGCGCTGATGCACCCGACCAAGGGGGTCATCAACCTTGGGCTTGAGATGATCGGGATCGACGGGCCGTCGTGGCTGTCGGACCCGGCGCTGGCGCTGTATTCGGTGGCCTTCATCGACCTGTGGAAGGGCGTGGGCCTTGCCACGCTGATCTACATCGCAGGCCTCGCCGCGATCAGCCCGGACTATTACGAGGCGTCGCGGATCGACGGGGCGACGCGCGTGCAGCAGTTCTGGCGCGTGACCGTGCCGCTGGTGCGGCCGGCGACGGTGACGGTGATTACCCTGTCACTGATCGGGGGGCTGCGCAGCTTCGACATCATCTGGGCCACCACGCGAGGGGGGCCGGGCTTTGCCTCGGATGTGCTCGCCTCGGTCATCTACAAGCAGTACCAGGCGGGCTTCTATGGCCTGGCCACTGCGGGCAACGTGATCCTGTTCGCGCTGATCGCCGTCATCATCCTGCCGCTGACCTGGTGGTTCAACAAGCGCGAGGTTGACCTGTGACCCGCCGCCAGAGAAACACCGGCCTGATCGCGACGGCGGTGGCCTTCGTGATCTTCATCCTGCCCTTCATCTACATCTTCTTCATGGCGGCGAAGACCAAGAAGGAAGCGGCGCTGTTCCTGTTCTCCTGGCCGTCCGAATGGCACCTCTGGGCGAACCTCATCGAGGTGGTCAAGGCGCGCAACTACATGCTGCTGCTGGCCTATTTCAACTCGACCGTCATCACGGTCGGGGCGGTGACGCTGCTGATCGTCTTCGGGGCGATGGTGGGCTATGTGCTGCAGCGCCGCCCGTCGGGGTGGAACCGGCTGATCTATGCGGGCGTGCTGATGGGCCTGATGGTGCCGCCCGCGGTGGTGCCGACGATCTGGGTCCTGCAGGGGCTGGGCCTGTTCAAGACGATCCACGGCATGGTGCTGATCCAGGTCGCCTACGGGCTGGCCTTCTCGGTCCTGCTGTTCCGCAGCTTCATCGGCACCATCCCCCGCGATCTGGACGAGGCCGCGATCATCGACGGCGCAAGGCCCTGGCAGGTGTTCTTCCGGGTGATCCTGCCGCTGTTGAAACCCGTTACCGTCACGCTGATCGTCGTGCAGTCGATTGCCATCTTCAATGACTTCACCAACCCGCTCTACTACCTGCCCGGCAAGGAGAACGTGACGGTGCAGCTGACGCTGTTCAACTTCCAGAGCCAGTTCCAGAGCCAGTTCAACCTGCTGTTCATGAACATCCTTCTCGTGACGATCCCGCCGCTGCTGGTCTTCGTCTTCTTCAACCGCCAGATCGTGGCCGGCATGACCGCCGGCGCGGTGAAAGGGTAGCGCCGATGTCGTCCGTCGTCCTCAGGGGTATCCGCAAGAGCTTTGGCGCCGTCGACGTGATCAAGGGCATCGACCTGACCATCGCACCGGGCGAGTTCTGCGTCTTCGTCGGCCCCTCAGGTTGCGGCAAGTCCACGCTTCTGCGGATCATCGCGGGGCTGGAGGAACAGACCGGCGGCACGCTGGAGATCGACGGGCGCGATGTCTCGGGGGCCGAGCCCTCGCAGCGGGGCATCGCGATGGTGTTCCAGTCCTATGCGCTCTATCCCCACCTGACGGTGCGCGACAACATCGGCTTCGGCCTGTCGCTGGCTCGGCTGCCGAAGGACCAGATCCGGGCAAAGGTCGAGGCGACGGCAGAGCTGTTGCAGCTGACCCACCTGCTGGACCGCAAGCCCAGGGCGCTGTCGGGCGGCCAGCGGCAGCGGGTGGCAATCGGCCGGGCGATCGTGCGCGACCCCAAGGTGTTCCTGTTCGACGAGCCGCTGTCGAACCTCGATGCGGCGTTGCGCGCGCAGATGCGGCTGGAACTGACCGAGCTGCACGCGCGCCTGGGTGCCACGATGATCTACGTCACCCATGACCAGGTCGAGGCAATGACCATGGCCGACAAGATCGTGGTTCTGAACGGCGGAACCATCGAGCAGGTCGGCAGCCCGATGGAGCTGTATGACCGGCCCGCCACGCCATTTGTTGCCGGGTTCATCGGCAGCCCGAAGATGAACTTGATTTCGGGCGAGGCCGCCCGCGCGCTGGGATGTACGACCTACGGAATCCGGCCCGAACATGTGACGGTCTCGCGGACCGGGGGCCTCTGGGCGGGACAGGTCCGGCACCTTGAACGCCTGGGTGCGGACGCGATCCTGCACCTGACAACTGAAGCCGTCGGTCCGCTGACGGTGCGGGTCGCAGGGGACAGCGACATCGTGCAGGGAGAGACAGTTCACGCGACGCCCCTGCCAGGGAAAGAGCACCGGTTCGGAGGCTGACGGCGGCGCGGCAAGTCCGGCGCGGCCTGACCCCGATCAAGGCGAGCGGGGCCGGACATGACCTGAAGGTGCGGGTGATGTCCGGTGCTGCGCCGGTTCACCGATGCCCGACGCGCGTGCATCGAGGGGGGCAAGGACCACCGGTTGCAGGAAGATTCCGGCTGAAGGTTCCGCTGTACAGGGAAGCCTCGCTGTTCGTGGTCGAATTGCCCCCTTCCATCAAGACAGGGCGGAGGGACGGGGACAAGCACCTGCGAAGGCGGGTTCAGGCGGGATGCGGTTCAGGCCATGTACCAAATGTCAGGGCGGAACCCCCGACCAAGTCGGTGGCATTTCGGACGATCTCACCGACACGCCCGGGCCGAGGTCATGACCGGATGGCCGACCCTGGCAGGCGAATTCGGTTTGCGACGGCACACCGAACATGCAACCGGGGCGAGCCTGGCCCGCTCATGCCGACGCTTGTCGCTGCATCCAGCGAAGCAGGGTTTCCAGGGCCGCGCGCCTGGGGTGTTCGGCCCGATAGACAAAGTAGAAGCCGTAGCCGGTCAAGACGATGTCGCTGACCTTCAGCAGTCGGCCATCCCGGAGTTCCCGCGCGACGAGCACGTCGCTGCACAGCCCAAGGCCCTGTCCCGCCACGATCGCTTCGATTCCGTGGTGCTCTTCATGGAACTTCAGGTGCGGTGGCCGGACCGTGCCGGCAATTCGGTGTCCGGCGGCCCGGGCCGCTGTCTCCCAGTGACGCCAGGTCGGCGCACCGGCGTCGGTCAGTGGCCAGCCGACTTCGACCCGGGGCAGATCGAGGATCGCCTGCGGTGTAATCGTCACAATGCCCTCCGGAAGCATCGACGGCGCCGCGACGACGTGGAAGCTGTCGCGACAGAGCTCTACCGCGAACCCGTCGGTTGGCGCCACCCGGGCATAGCGGATCGCAACATCGACTTCGCCCGTGCGAAGATTGAGCACCGAGTCCGTACCCACAAGGTCAAGCGTGGAGTCCGGCACTTCTGCCCGCCAGCTTTCCAGGCGCGGCAACAGCCACCGCGCGGCAAAGGCACTGGTTGTCGTGACCCGGAGATGGCCGACCCTGCCGGCGGGGGTAAGTCGGCCAAGCTCGTCCGAGATTGACAGGAATGCGTCCCGTACGACCGGCAGGAGCTGCGCGCCCGCTGGGGTAAGCTGCATGGGCCTTGGCTGGCGCTGGAAAAGGGGCTGGCCGCAATAGCGTTCAAGAAGCCGAATCTGGTGGCTGATGGCCGTTGGCGTGACGGACAGCTCTTCGGCCGCCCTCTTGAAGCTCAGGTGGCGTGCGGCGGCTTCGAAGGCCTGAAGTTCACGAAGCGGCGGAAGTCGGTGCATGGGGCAAATCCTAGATGAACTGCATTCACCTTGCTGCAAATTCTTTGCTGTTGCCCCGCGATGCCTTCAGTCCGACCATTCCGGCATACCGGAAGGAGATGCTCATGCTGGACGGACAATCCGCATCGACGGCCGCAACGATGATTGAACGGTTCGAACAGATACGCCCCTTGCTGGCAGAGCATGTCGGGCGCCTTGATGC
>JBJOQI010000254.1:0-8791 GCA_046050045.1 Pseudomonadota bacterium
TATTCCAGCAGCAGTGCCTCGTGGCTGGTGTAGAAGTCGACCGTGCCAAGCTCGTGCGCGGTGTCCGAGGTCACGCCCGCGGCCGCCATGAAGTCCATCGCGTCCTGAATCCGCACCGCGACCTCGCGGTAGCGCTTGGCCTCGTCCTCTTCGGTGAAGCCAGCGATCCAGGATTGCACGCGGTGGATGTCGGCATAGCCGCCGGTCGAGAAGGCGCGCAGCAGGTTCAGGCTGGCCGCGGCCTGGGTATAGGCCTGCAGCATCCGCTGCGGATCGGGCAGGCGCGCGTCAGGGGTGAAGTCGAAGCCGTTGATGATGTCGCCGCGGTAGGACGGAAGCTCGACCCCGCCGATCACCTCGGTCCCGGCGCTGCGCGGCTTGGCGAACTGCCCGGCCATGCGGCCGACCTTGACCACCGGCACCTTCGCGCCCCAGGTCAGCACGATCGCCATCTGCAGCATCACCTTGAAGGTGTCGCGGATGTTGTCGGCCGAGAACTCGGCAAAGCTTTCGGCGCAGTCGCCGCCCTGCAGCAGGAAGGCCTTGCCTTCGGACACGTCGGCAAGCGTCCGCTTCAGCTTGCGCGCCTCGCCGGCAAAGACGAGCGGCGGATACTTCGCCAGCTGGGCCTCTACCGCGTTCAGTGCAGACTGATCGGGATAGTCGGGCATCTGCACCCGAGGCTTCGCGCGCCAGTCGGATTTGGTCCAGCCCTTGGCCATTTCGTCTCTCCTTGAGGGTCTTTCGTTCAGGTGGCGGCTTATAGTCCCGCGTGAGGTGGCATGCAAACCCAAGTTGGCCAGCAGGAAACGGCTGCGACGGAAATCCCTGGTCTGTCCGTTCAAGGCATGTTGAACGCGCAACAGAGGGACGCCATGCTCAACCTTAAGCCACTTCTGACCATCCTGAAGGTCACGACTACCGCCGCCGCACTCACCTGGGGCTACACGACCTACGTTTCGGCGCAGAGCGCCGAGCCTGCTGTGGCCATTGCACCTGCCGACGCGCAGACCACCCTTATCGTCAACGCCGCCGATGCCTTTCTCGCATCCCTGAGCGCCGAACAACGCGAGGCCGTACTTTTCGACTGGACCGACCAGACCCAGCGCCAGAACTGGTCGAACTTTCCGCAAGGCGGCGCCGGGGTCGTTCGCGCGGGCCTGTCCTGGGGCGACATGACCCAGGACCAGCGCAGCGCGACTGTCGCGCTGCTGCGCGCGGTGCTCAGCGAGGATGGCGTTCTGAACGTGCTGAAGCAGATGGCCGCCGATCAGGTGGTTGCCGAAGCCGAGGCCGCGGGCGGGGCCGACGACAGCGGCCGCCCCCCTGTCAGCTTCGGGGACGCCTACTACTTCATCTCTTTCGTCGGAACGCCTGCACCGGACCAGCCCTGGATGCTTCAGTTCGGCGGACATCACCTTGCGATCAACGCGACGGTCGTCGGCGCCAATGTCACGCTCTCGCCGTCGCTGACCGGAGGCGAGCCGCTGCGCATCACCTATGAAGGCTCCGAAACAAGGATCGCGGAAAACGAAGTCACGGCAGGCGATGACCTGCTGAAAAGCCTCGATGCTGGCCAGCTGTCCAAGGCAGTTATCAGCGATACGCCCGCCAACCTCGTCCTCGGGCCGGGCGAGGACGGCAGCACGGTCGAAGCCGAGGGTATCGCCGGCGCGGACCTGAATGCCGGGCAAAAGGAATTGCTTCTGGCCGTCATCCGGTCCCGTCTGGGTATCCTGAACGCCGACGACCTTGCCGCGACAATGGCGCCCATCGAAGCGACGCTGGACCAGACCACTTTCGGCTGGTGGGGTCCGACCGAACCTCTGGGGGCGGCCTATTTCCGGGTGACCGGACCTCACGTGGTGATCGAGTTCTCGCCGCAGGCCAACGACGGCGATGCGACGAACCATGCCCATAACATCTACCGTGACCCGACGAATGACTACGGGGCGGCCTGGGCCAATCTGGACTGATCCGACAACCGGCGTGGCAGTCCAGTTCTGCCACGCCGCCATTCTGCGACGCGGAAAGTCGTTTTCCGACACAACGCCCCTTGCGGGCGACCTGCTTTGGTGATTTTGTGCCTTAAACGACATTCGAGGTCGCAGAATGCAGATGACGGCCCTCCGCGCTCCGACGCAGCCCGTGAAGACCCAGGCCAAGCAGCGACGTTTCGTCTTTCTGCTGCTGAACCGCTTCACCATGCTGTCCTTTGCCTGCGCCATCGAGCCCCTGCGCCTGGCCAACCGGGTGCTCGGGCGCGAGGCCTACAGCTGGGTTCTGGCCGGCGAAGGCGGCAACGAGGCGATCTGCTCGAACGGCGTGTCCTTCCGGCTCGACATGGGGCTTGAAGAGATCTCGCGCGATGACACCGTGTTTGTCTGCGGCGGCATCGACGTGCAGGAGGCGACCACCCGCCCGATCCTGAACTGGCTGCGGCGCGAGGCGCGGCGCGGCTGCGCCATCGGCGGGCTTTGCACCGGGGCCTACACCGTCGCCAAGGCTGGCCTGCTCGACGGCAAGAAGGCCACGATCCACTGGGAAAACCAGGACAGCTTCATCGAGGAATTCGAGGATGTGAAGCTGACCAAGGGCGTCTTCGTGGCCGACGGCAACCGGATGAGCACGGCAGGCGGCACCGCATCCATCGACCTGATGCTGAAGATCATCGCCGATGACCACGGCGAGGATGTCGCCAATACCACCGCCGACCAGCTGATCTATTCCTCGATCCGCACCGACCAGGACACCCAGCGGCTGTCGATCCCGACCCGGATCGGCGTGCGCCACCCCAAGCTGTCCAAGGTCATCCAGGCGATGGAGGGCAATATCGAAACCCCGATCAGCCCGGCGATCCTTGCCGAGGATGTCGGCATGTCGACCCGGCAGCTTGAACGGCTGTTCCGCCGCTATCTCAACCGCAGTCCCAAGCGCTATTACATGGAACTTCGCCTGCAAAAGGCGCGCAACCTGCTGATGCAGACCGACATGAGCGTCATCAACGTGGCGCTGGCCTGCGGCTTTGCCTCGCCCTCGCATTTCTCGAAATGCTACCGCGCGCATTACCAGACCACGCCTTACCGCGAGCGCGGCGCGCATGGGTCGCAGCCGATGGCGCGGCTGTCGATCTAGGGCTGCCCGGACGGCGCCATCCGGTAGACCGCGCCGTCATTCACCGACAGGAACCAGATCGACCCGTCCGGCGCCTCGCGGATGTCGCGGACCCGGCCGGTCTGGGGCGCGGCAATTCGTTCCTCGGACCAGCCGCCCTCGCCCCACCGGTCCGGGTCAAGGCGCGAGATCATGTCGAACTTGAGCGATCCGATGAAATGGTCGCCCGCCCATCCCGGCCAGAGCTTGCCCGAATAGATCATGTGGCCGGACGGCGCGATCGAGGGGTCCCAGTAGTGCGCGGGCTGCTCCATCCCCGTCTTCGCGGTCCCTTCGCCGATCCGGCTGCCGTCGTAGTCCCGCCCATAGGTGATGACCGGCCAGCCATAGTTGCGCCCGGGCTGGACAAGGTTCACCTCGTCGCCGCCCTGTGCGCCATGTTCGCTGGCCCAGAGCCTGCCCTCGCCGTCCAGCGTCGCGCCCTGCGGGTTGCGGTGGCCAAGCGACCAGACCTCGGGCGGCGCGCCGGGGATTGCGGGGTTGTCGGCCGGGATGCTGCCGTCCCGCGCCACCCGGATGATCTTGCCGCGATGGCGGCCAGGGTCCTGCGCGGGCATCCCTTCGCCCCGGTCACCGGTGGTCAGGAACAGCGTGCCGTCCATCGCCTCGACGATCCGCCCGCCAAAGTGAACCGGCGATCCGGTCGGGTCGGACATCGTCCAGATCACCACGGGGTCGGACAGGGCGCTTCCATCGAGCCGCGCCCGCAGAAGCGCCGTGCCGCCACCACCGGCCGAGGCTGCAGCGAAGGACAGAAAGATCTCGCCTGTTTGCGCATGGTCGCGCGGCACCAGAACGTCGAGCAGGCCGCCCTGACCCGTCGCAAAGACCGCAGGCAGCCCCGACACCTCGACCGGGCCACCTCCCGCCGCCGGATAGCGCAAAAGCCTGCCACCCCGTTCCGTCACCAGGAAACCGCCATCCGGCAGGAAGCCGAGGCTCCAGGGTTCGGAAAGCCCCTCGGCAACGGCAGTTATGGTCACGGAGCCACCGCTGGTTTCCAGCGCAGCAAGCGGGCCCGCAGACAGGCAGCAAAGGGAAAGCAGCAACCAGCGCATTGCCCAAGCATAGCGCCCGATCGCGGATTTTCCCCTCACGGTTGCGCGACCTTGCGTCAACTTCGCTCGGGAAAAACGGCAGGCTCATATGTCGACACGATGGCGACACGTTGTATCGAATAGCTGTTGCATTTTGGTCGTGAACCGCCATAGCTTGCCGGTCAGGATTTATTCCGACATGGGAGAGTACAAATGAAAAAACTGCTTCTTGCGACCGCCGCAACCGCGCTCGTCGCCGGTGCCGCGGGCGCCGAGGAGATCAAGCTCGGCCTTCTGATCGGCTTCACCGGCCCGATCGAATCGCTGACGCCGTCGATGGCCGCTGCTGCCGAAATGGCCGCCAAGGAAGTGTCCGACTCGGGCAAGCTGCTTGGCGGCTCGACCGTGACCGTCATCCGCGCCGACTCGACCTGCGTTGACGCCGCTGTGGCTCAGGCCGCGGCCGAAAAGCTTGTCACCGGCGACGGCGTCAAGGGCATCATCGGCGGCGACTGCTCGGGTGTCACCGGCGCCGTGCTGTCGAACGTCGCCGTTCCGAACGGCATTGCGATGATCTCGCCCTCGGCGACCTCGCCCGCCCTCTCGACGGCCGAGGACAAGGGCCTGTTCTTCCGCACCGCCCCGTCCGACGCCCGCGAAGGCGAGATTGCCGCCGACATCATGATCGAGCGCGGCGTGAAGTCCGCCGCCCTGACCTACACCAACAACGACTACGGCAAGGGCCTGGCCGAAGCGATCGCGACCTCGTTCACCGCCAAGGGTGGCACGATCACGATCAACGCGGCGCATGAAGACGGCAAGTCGGACTATTCGGCCGAAGTCGGCGCACTGGCCTCGGCCGGCGGCGACATCCTGATCGTCGCGGGCTACCTCGACCAGGGCGGCGCGGGCATCATCCAGGCCGCGCTCGACACCGGTGCCTTCTCGACCTTCGAACTGCCGGGCGGCATGATCGGCACCTCGATGGACGAACGCTTCGGCGCGGCGCTGAACGGCTCGTACGGCCAGATCGCCGGCTCCGACAGCGCTGGCGCTGAAACCTTCGCCGGCATGGCCTCGGCCGCCGGCTTCGACGGCAAGTCGGCCTACACGCCCGAAAGCTACGACGCGGCGGCGCTCTTCGCGCTGGCCATGCAGGCGGCGGGTTCCACCGATCCGGCGGCCTATGCGGCCAAGGTGATGGATGTCGCCAACGCACCGGGCGAGAAGATCTTCCCGGGCGAGATCGCCAAGGGTCTCGAACTGCTCGCCGCCGGCACCGACATCGACTACGAAGGCGCGACCGCGGTGGAACTGATCGGACCGGGCGAAAGCGCCGGCCGCTACCGCGAGATCGAGGTCAAGGACGGCGTCCAGACCACGATCGGCTTCCGCTGATCGCAGCACAACACTGACGCACAGCCCCGGATCATTTCCGGGGCTGTCGCTTACCATCAGAACAAAGACGCCCCAGGGGCGCGACAACGGGGAAGGACGGGGGCGAGGACGCATGATCGTCGTCGAAGACCTGCACAAGCATTTCGGGGGTTTCCGCGCCGTGGATGGCGCGTCGATCACCATCGGGACCGGCTCGATCACCGGGCTGATCGGACCGAACGGGGCGGGCAAGTCCACGCTCTTCAACGTCATCGCCGGGGTCTACAAGCCGACCTCGGGCCGCGTCCTGATGGACGGCGAGGACATCACCGGCCTGCCGCCGCACGACCTGTTCCACAAGGGCCTGCTGCGCACCTTCCAGATTGCGCATGAATTCGGTTCCATGACCGTGCGCGAGAACCTGATGATGGTGCCCGCCGGGCAGTCGGGCGAAACGCTCTGGAACGCGTGGTTTTCCCGCGCCCGGATCCGCGACGAGGAACGCGCGCTGGCCAGGAAGGTTGACGAAGTCCTTGATTTCCTGACGATCTCTCACCTTGCCGATGAACGCGCCGGGAACCTGTCCGGCGGCCAGAAAAAGTTGCTGGAGCTTGGCCGGACGATGATGGTCGATGCAAAGATCGTCTTTCTCGACGAGGTCGGCGCGGGCGTGAACCGCACGCTTCTCAACACCATCGGCGACGCCATCGTGCGGCTGAACCGGGAACGCGGCTACACCTTCTGCGTGATCGAGCATGACATGGACTTCATCGGCCGCCTCTGCGACCCGGTCATCGTCATGGCCGAGGGCAAGGTGCTGGCCAGGGGCTCGGCCGACGACATCATGAAGAACGAAGCCGTGATCGAGGCCTATCTGGGCCGCGGGCTCAAGAACAAGGACAAGGTCGGGGCATGAGCGAACCCTTCCTCATCGGCCACGAGATGACGGGCGGCTACGGCGCGACCGACATCCTGCATGGCTGCACCCTTTCCGTCGACAAGGGCCAGATCGCCGTGATCGTGGGGCCGAACGGCGCGGGCAAATCCACCGCCATGAAGGCCGTCTTCGGCATGCTGCGCCTGCGCGGCGGCCATGTGCGCCTCGACGGCGAGGACATCACCGCCCTTTCGCCGCAGGACCGCGTGCGCAAGGGCATGGGCTTCGTGCCGCAGGTCAACAACGTCTTCCCCTCGATGTCGGTCGAGGAAAACCTCGAGATGGGGGCCTTCATCCGCAACGACGACACGCAGCGGACGATGGAGCAGGTCTATACCCTCTTCCCCATCCTGAAGGACAAGCGCCACCAGGCGGCGGGCGAGCTGTCGGGCGGCCAGCGCCAGCAGGTCGCCGTCGGCCGCGCGCTGATGACCGAACCCAAGGTCCTGATGCTTGACGAACCCACGGCGGGCGTCAGCCCCATCGTGATGGACGAGCTGTTCGACCGCATCATCGAGGTCGCGCGGACCGGCATCACCATCCTCATGGTGGAACAGAACGCCCGCCAGGCGCTCGATATCGCCGACAAGGGCTATGTCCTTGTCCAGGGGCGCAATGCCTATACCGACACCGGGAAGGCCTTGCTTGCCAACCCCGATGTCCGCCGCACCTTCCTCGGGGGCTGAGATGGATCTCCTGAACGCCCTTGTCGCGCTGCTGAACTTCGTCGTCGTCCCCGCTACCGCCTATGGGGCGCAACTTGCGCTCGGGGCGCTCGGCGTGACGCTGATCTACGGAATCCTGCGCTTTTCCAACTTCGCACATGGCGACACGATGGCCTTCGGCACCGCCATCGTGATCCTTGTCACCTGGTGGCTGCAGGGCCTGGGCGTCACGGCCGGGCCCCTGCCGACGGCGCTGCTTGCCCTGCCCGTCGGCATCGCCGCGACCGCCGCGCTGGTCCTGGCGACCGACCGCGGGGTCTACCGCTTCTACCGCAAGGTCAAGGCGGCGCCCGTCATCCTCGTCATCGTCTCGATGGGCGTCATGTTCATCATGAACGCGCTGGTGCGCTTTACCATCGGGGTCGAGGAACAGAACTTTTCGGACGGCGCGCGCTTCATCGTCTCGGCCAACCGCTTCAAGGAGCTTACCGGCCTGTCCGAAGGGCTCGCCTTCAAGACGACGCAAGGCATCACGATCCTCGTTGCGGCGCTCTGCGTCGGCTGGCTCTTCTGGTTCCTGAACCGCACGCGGACCGGCAAGTCGATGCGCGCCTTTTCCGACAACGAGGATCTGGCGCTTCTGTCGGGCATCAACCCCGAGCGTGTCGTCGCCGTGACCTGGATCATCGCGGCCAGCCTCGCCGTCGTCGCCGGCACGCTCTACGGCCTCGACAAGTCGTTCAAGCCCTTCAACTACTACCAGCTTCTGCTGCCGATCTTCGCCGCGGCCATCGTCGGCGGGCTGGGCAATCCGCTGGGCGCAATCGCCGGCGGCTTTGTCATCGCGTTTTCGGAAATCAGCGTGACCTACGCCTTCAAGAAGGTGCTGGGCTACCTGCTTCCCGACAGCCTCGCGCCCGAAGGGCTCGTGCAGCTGCTGTCCACCGACTACAAGTTTGCGGTCAGCTTCACGATCCTCATCATCATCCTGCTGTTCAAGCCGACCGGCCTTTTCAAGGGGAAATCCGTATGACCCCCAGATCCCGCGCTACCCTGCTGATCGCGGTCATCG
Organism: Pseudomonadota bacterium; assembly: GCA_046050045.1. Taxonomy (GTDB): domain Bacteria; phylum Pseudomonadota; class Alphaproteobacteria; order Rhodobacterales; family Rhodobacteraceae; genus JAOADN01. Next base: position 8,263 of record JBJOQI010000254.1, read on the forward strand.
CCGCGCTGTTCCTGATCGAGGGGCTGACGGTCAGCTGGAACTCGTCCCTCTCGATCCTGAACATGGCGCTGATCTCGGCGGTCATGGCGCTCGGCGTGAACATGCAATGGGGCTATGCCGGGCTGTTCAACGTCGGCATCGTCGGGTTCGTGGCCCTCGGCGGTCTGGCCCCGGTCCTGATCTCGACCGAACCCGTGGCCGAGGCCTGGTCGGCCGGCGGCTGGCGGATACCGCTGGCCCTGCTGGTCGGCGCGGCATCGGTCGCGCTGGCCGTCTGGGTCAACGGCCGGACGACGGGGCGCACCCGCGCCCTGGCGATCCTTGGCATCGTCGTCGCGGGCTTTGCCGCCTATCGCGCGATCTTCGATCCCGCCGTTGCCGCGGTCGAGGCCTTCGATCCTGCCACCCACGGCAACCTCGGCGGGCTTGGTCTGCCGGTCCTGCTGGCCTGGCCTGTGGGCGGCCTGCTGGCCGCCGGTGCCGCCTGGCTCATCGGCAAGACGGCGCTTGGCCTGCGGTCCGACTACCT
>JBJOQI010000255.1:0-9413 GCA_046050045.1 Pseudomonadota bacterium
TGTCCTCGCACCTCGTCGACCTGAACTACCTGACGATCTCGAAGGCCGCATGGGACGCGATGACGCCCGAACAGCAGGCCGCGACCCAGGCGGCCGCGGACGCCGGCGCGGAACACGCGCGCCAGCTCCAGCTGCAGAAAGAGGCCGACGCGGTCGCCTTCCTGACCGAGAAGGGCCTGAAGGTCTACGAGCCCGATGTCGCGGCCTTCCGCGATGCGGTGCAGGCGGCCTATCTCGGCTCCGACTACGCCAAGGACTGGCCGGCGGGCATGCTCGACCGGATCAACGAACTGGCCAAGTAAGGGCCGCCCGCATGGACCGCATCCTCGACAGGTTGCGGCGCGGGGCTGATGGCGTGGCGGCGGGCATGCTCGCCGCCATGTTCGCAATCTTCCTCGTGCAGATCGTCGCCCGCTACATCCTGAACCTGTCGCTCGGCTGGACGGTCGAGGCGAGCCTGACGCTCTGGCTCTGGGTCGTGTTCTGGGGGTCGGCCTTCTGCCTGCGGCCCTCCGACCACATCCGCTTCGACATCCTCTACCTGTCGGTCCGCCCGCGCATGCAGCGGGTGTTCTCGGCGGTCTGCGCGCTGGCCATCGTCGTGGCCTTCGTCGCCGCCTACCTGCCGACCTGGGACTACATCGAGTTCTACAAGATCAAGCGCAGCAACACGCTGCGGGTGCCCCTGTTCTACATCTTCGTCATCTACATGGCCTTCATGACCATGGTGATCCTGCGCTATGCCCGCGTGATCATCGACTTCCTGCGCGGCAAGGCCGACCCCGAAGGCCAGATCACCTCCTACGACGTGATCGACACGGAGACCCCGAGATGAGCCTTGCCTTCACCATCTGCCTGCTGGTGCTCTGCACGGCAGCCGCCCTCGGCATGCCGATCGCGCTGGCGATGATCGTCTCTGCCGTCGCCTATCTGGCGGTGTCCGGGCAGGACCTCGCGCTTGCCTCCGAACAGCTGATCCAGTCGGTCTACGACAGCTTCGTGCTGCTGGCGGTCCCGCTGTTCATCGTCGCCGCCAACATCATGAACGTCGGCGCGATCAGCGACCGGCTGCTCGATTTCTGCAAGGCGGTCGTCGGCCGCTTCAAGGGCGGGCTGGCGCAGGTCGACATCCTCGTCAGCCTGATCTTCTCGGGCATGTCGGGCTCGGCCGTGGCCGATGCGGCCGGCGTGGGCAAGATCTCGATCGCGATGATGCTCAAGACCGGGCACTACACACCGGGCTTTGCAGGTGCGGTCGTCGCCGCATCGGCCACCATCGGCCCGATCATCCCTCCCTCGATCCCGATGGTGCTCTACGCGCTCGTGTCCGATACCTCGATCGGCTACCTCTTCCTGGCCGGCGTGATCCCCGGCCTGCTGATGACGCTCGCCCTGATGGTGATGAACAGCGTCATCGCCCATCGCCGCAACATCCCGGCCGAGGAAGCCGTGCCCCTGCGCCGCCTGCCCGGCATCACCTTCCGCGCGCTGCCCGCGCTGATGATGCCCGTGATCCTGCTGGCCGGCATCTACGGCGGGGCCGTCACCCCGACCGAGGCCGCCGCCGTCGCCGCGCTCTATGCGCTCTGCGTCTCGGGGCTGCTCTACCGCTCGCTCAGCTTCCGCTCGCTCTACAACGTGTTCCTCGATTCAGCCCGGTCCTCGGCATCGGTCGGGCTGGTGATCGGCTCGGCGCTGATCTTCAACTACATCGTCGCGACCGAGAACATCCCTTCGGCGCTCTCGCAACTGCTCGACAGCCTCGACCTGTCGCGGGCGGGGTTCCTGGTCACCGTCAACATCCTGTTCCTTCTGCTCGGCTGCGTGCTCGACGCCACCACGATCATCCTTGTGGTGATCCCGCTGTTCCTGCCCACCGCCCGCGCGCTCGGCATCGACCCGGTGCATTTCGGCGTCATGTCGGTCGTGAACTGCATGATCGGCCTGATCACCCCGCCCTACGGGATGCTGCTTTTCGTCATCAACGGCGTCTCCGGCATCCCGATCAAGGACATGGTGCGCGAAGGCCTGCCCTTCCTGATCGCGCTGCTGGTGGCGCTGGCGGCGCTCGCGGCCTTCCCGGGCCTCGTGCTCTTCCTGCCAAGGCTGCTCGGCTATGAGGGATGAGGTATCGGCCACACCGGCACGGACCTGGCGGCTCGGCCTGATCGGCGGCAACATCACCGCCTCGCGCTCGCCGGTGCTGCATACGGTCTGCGCCCTCTCGGTCGGCGGCAACGCGAGCTATGATCTCCTGATCCCGGCCGAACGCGGCCTGGACCTTGCCGCGCTGATCGACCACTGCGCGCGCGCGGGCTTCGACGGGGTGAACGTCACCTATCCGTACAAGGAGGACGCAGCCTCCCTGGTTCCGCCCGGCGACCCGGCGGTTGCGGCCATCGGCTCGGCCAATACCCTGCGGTTCACGCCCGAGGGGCCGCGCGCCTACAACACCGATTTCACCGGCTTTGTCGGGGCCTGGCAGCAGCGGTTTGGCGAAACCAGCCCCGGCCCGACGCTGGTGATCGGCACCGGCGGCGTCGGCCGCGCGGTCGCCTTCGGTCTCGCCCGCCTCGGCGCGCCCGTGATCACGCTGGTCGACAGCGACCCCGCCAAGGCCAGCGCGCTGGCCGCGGCGCTGTCCGCCCATTCCCCCGGCACCCGCGCCATCGTGGCAGACGGGGGCAACATGCCTGCGCTCGACAGCTTCCGGGGCGTCGTCAACTGCACGCCGCTCGGCATGGCCGGGCGTCCCGGCTCGCCCCTTCCCGAGGGCACGACAGGCCACCCCGCCTGGTCCTTCGACGCCGTCTACACGCCCGAGTTCACCCGCTTCCGTGCGCAGACCGAACGGATGGGGGCAGAGTTCCTGTCCGGCTACGAACTCTACTTCCGTCAGGGCGTGCAGGCCTTCGAGATCTTCACCGGTGCCAGGCCCGACATCGACTGGGTGCGCGGGGTGCTGGCCCACCGGGCCTGACCCGCAGGGCCGTCACCCCGCCACCCGCTCGGCCCGCTGCGCGGCCAGCGCATGTTCGACGCCGCCGTCGATGTGGCGCTCCAGCACGCGGCAGGCAGTCGCCACATCGCGCGCCAGCGCGGCCTCCTTCAAGGCCAGATGCTCGTCGGCGGCGATCTGGCCGCGGAAGGTCAGGAAGATCATCTGATAGCGCAGGTACTTGTCGAATACCGCCCGGTGCAGCGACAGCAGTTCCTCCGACCCGCAGGCCCCGATCAGGGTCTGGTGAAAGCCGAAGTCATAGCGCTTCCACTCTGTCCGGTCCGAGGTTTCGCCCGCCATCAGCCGGGCCTCGATCCGGGCAAGGCGGTACTGCGCCGCGACCACGTCGCTTTCCCAGGCGACATCGCCGCGCCGGAACGACAGCTCAAGCGCATGCATCTCGATCAGCTTGCGCAGGCTCGCCAGTTCCAGAAGGTTCCCCGACGAGATCGGCGCGACCGAGAACCCCCGGTCGTCGATGGCCAGCACCAGACCCTCCGAGGCCAGACGGTTCAGCACCTCGCGCAGCGTCGGGACCGACGCCCCGTAGCGCGCCTGCAGGTCATCGAGCTTCAGCCGCAGCCCGGGCCGCAGCAGGCCGAAGATGATGTCCGACCGCAACCGGCCGTGGATCCGTTGCGAAAGCGAAACCGCCATGTCCAGCGCCCCTGCCGACCCCTGCCGCCGCATGTTCCCTTGCAAAGAGGGCCCGGGCAAGACAAAACCCCGATCATCGACGATCGTCCTGAATGTCTTTTCCCGCTTTCCACCCTGCTCCAAGGCAACGCCGGATGAAGGATGCCCCGCGCAAGGAAACCCTGGCCAGCCGGATCGCCGCCGATCTGCGCCAATCGATCCTGTCGGGCGACCTGGCACCAGGCAGCCGGATCAATCTCGACCACCTCCGCCTCCGCTTCGGCACCTCGATCAGCCCCCTGCGCGAGGCGCTGGCCCGGCTGACCGCAGACGGCCTCGTCCTGTTCGAGGACCAGCGCGGCTTTCGCGTGGCCCCGGTCTCGGCCACGGACTTCGCCGACATCGCGGACCTGCGCCGCGACCTGCACGCCAAGGCCCTCGCCGGCGCGATGGCCAGTGCCGGGATCGAATGGGAGGCGGGCCTCGTCCGCACGCTCCATCTTCTGTCGCGGTCGCCGGCCACGCCCCTGTCGCAGGCGGTTTTCCTGGCGGCGCTCGCCCGGGGCTGCGACCGCCCGGTGCTGATCGACCTCTGCGCCCGATCTGCCAGCCTCGCCAGCCGCTACCTCGGCCTCGCAGGCTTTGCGCCCGGCACGCCGCAGGATTTGCACGAGATGGAAGGGATAGTCCGGGCCGCGACGGCGCGACAGGTCGAGGCCGCGCTGACCGCGCTGCACCGGCACCTGTCGCGGACCGACGCCACGATCGCCGCGCGGCTCTTTCCCGGCCCCTAGCGCCCGGTCAGCCAGTTGCCGAGCGCCGCCAGCCGCGACGGACCGCCCTGCCAGCGCTCTTCCAGCGCATCGGCACCTCGCAGCAGCCCGTACATGGCGCGCACGCCCAGCCAGCGCAGCGGCTCGGGCTCCCAGTTGCGGACCCTGCGGTTGACCCAGGGCAGGGCCGTCAGGTCGGTCTCGCGGCCCAGCGCAAGGTCCGCCAGTGTCCGCCCGGCAAGGTTCGAGGTCGAGACCCCGACCCCCACATAGCCCCCCGCCCAGCCGATCCCGGTGGCCCGGTCCAACCCGACCGTCGCGCACCAGTCGCGCGGCACGCCCAGAACCCCGCACCAGGCGTGGTCGATCCCATAGGGCGCCGCCGCCGGGAAGTGTCGCTCCAGGATTGCCTGCAACCGCCGGATCGTCACGCCATCCGGCGCGCCGTCCCGGTCGGTGCGCGAGCCATAGCGATAGGGCACGCCGCGCGCGCCCACCGTGATCCGCCCCTCGCGGGTGCGCTGGCAGTAGCAATAGGCGCTCTTGCCGTCGGCAATGATCTCGTGCCCCGCCCAGCCGATCCGCTCCCAGACCTCGGGCGGCAGCGGCGGCGTCGCGATCTGGGCCGAGTTCAGGGGCAGCCATTCGCGCTTCAGCCCCGGCAGGCCCGCGCTGTAGCCCTCGGTCGCGCGCAGGATCACCGGTGCACGCAGGTGCCCGGCCCTGGTCGTGGCAAGACCGGGCGTGATGGACGTGACCGCGCTGCCCTCGTGGATCACGACGCCCATCCGCTCGACCACCTCGGCCAGACCGCGCACCAGCTTGGCCGGCTGCACCCGCGCCACGCCCTTGACGATCATCGCGCCGAGCGTGCCCGGGATATGCACCCGCGCCGCCGTCTCCGCAGCCGACAGGGCAAAGACCCGGTCCTCCTCGCCCCAGCTGCGCCGATGCGCGACCTCTGCGGCAATCCGCTGCAATTGCGCCAGATTGGTCGCCACCTGCAGCTCGTCCGTGGGCAGGATATCGGCCTCGATCGCCTCGGCCTCGGCCACGCGGATCACCTCGGCCACCGTGCCGTTCATCGCCCGCACCATGTCGCGTACCGCCGCCTCGCCCCGGTCGCGGGCATAATGCGCATGGTTCCAGGCAAAGCCGCCGGTCAGCCAGCCGCCGTTGCGCCCCGAGGCGCCATAGCCCGCGAACTCCCGTTCCAGGATCGTCACCCGCAGATCGGGGCGTGCCGTCTTGAGGTAATAGGCGGTCCAGAGCCCGGTATACCCCGCGCCCACGATCGCGACATCCGCCCGGGCCTCGCCCTCTAGCCGTGGGCGCCGGGCCTGCGGCAGGCCGATATCGGCATACCAGAAGCTGACATCGCCGATCCTGCGCGCCCCCGCCATCCCGATACCCTTTCCCCTTCGCTTTCCGCATGATCGGTCCTGCGCGCCTGCCGTCAAGACCGCGCTTGCGCCGGATAATCCTTGCCTTTGCCCCCCCGCTCGCTTCACCTTGCCGCGGGGGCAGGCACCGTTAGGAACGTCAGACGCATGGACATCCACCGCGAGATCGAGGCCGAAGTCGCCACCCTGGGCGAGGTCGCCACCGCCGGCTATTTCCTCGCCCTTCGCCTGCGCGGGGCCTCGCCCCTGATGACCTTCACCACCTTTCCGCAGGCCTGGACCGACGCCTACATGGAAAACGGCTACATGCTGCGCGACCCGATCACCACCTGGGCGCTGACGCTCGGCGGCGCGATCCGGTGGAGCTCGCCCTTCCTGCCCGATCCCTTCGGCATCTTCCGCGAGGCCGCGGCTCATGGCCTGAAATTCGGCGCCTCGGTCGCCACCGGCCCGATCGGGTCGCTGACGCTTCTGTCGATGGCGCGCGCCGACCGCGAACTGACCGACGCGGAAATCGCCCGCGCCCGCAAGATCGTGACCGCGCTGCACGACCGGACGGAACCACCGAAATCCCTTTCGGCCGAGCAGAAGGCGCTGCTCGCCGCCCTGGCCGCGAAACCCGCACCAAAGGATGTCGCCCGCGCGCTCGGGCTGACCGAGGCCGAGGCACGCGCCGCGACCGGCGCGATCTGCACCCTCTTGGTGGCCACATCGCCGGAAAACGCGGTCAAGCGCGCCCGCGATCTCAAGCTGATCTAGGCCAGGGACCATGCCCGCCATGCCCGACCGCCCCGCCCCCCGCTACACCCGCCTGACCGGCGAGGGCCGCCGCGCCGCGCTGGTCGAGGCCGCCCGCGCCTGCATCGCCCGCGGCGGCATCCAGGAATTCACCGTCGACCGCATCTGCGCCGAGGCCGGGGTCTCGCGCGGGCTCATCACGCACCACTTCGGCTCGATGAATGCGCTGCTGGCGGCGGTCTATGCCGCGATGTATGTCCCGGCGACGACCGCCGCGCCCGACCACGACCCGGCGCGCCCGCATCTGGCCGCGATGCTCGACGCCTTCTTCGACCCCGCCGTCTTCAACCGCGAGGCGCTGACCGTCTGGCTTGCTCTCTGGGGGCAGGTCTCGGTCAAGGACGAACTCGCCGCCGAACACCGCCGCCGCTATGCCGAATACCTGGGCAGCGTCACCGCGGCCATCGCCGCGCTTGCCGCCGAGCGGTCCCGCCAGGTCGACACAGCCAGCCTCGCCGCGGCGCTGATCTGCCTGGTCGACGGGCTGGGCGTGCAGCATTGCATCGACCCCGCCAGCATGCCGCCCGCCCGCGCCCTCGCGCTCTGCCACGCGCTGCTCGACCCAAGCCTCGGGCCGTTCTGACCGCCGCCGCGCCCGCACGGCGAAGCCAGGCGGCAAAGACGGAACACCGGAGGTGGAAGTGGTGGCGAGGGAGGGACTCGAACCCTCGACCTCGCGATTATGAGTCGCGCGCTCTAACCAGCTGAGCTACCTAGCCACTGGCGGCGTGACCTAAGGCAGGCGGCGGGGGGCGTCAAGCCCTATAGCCCGTAGTACTCGCGGTACCAGGCCACGAAGCGGCGCATCCCCTCGCGGATGTCGGTCGTGGGCTGATAGCCCGTCAGCCGCCGCAACAGCGTCGTGTCGGCCCAGGTCGCGGGCACGTCGCCCTGTTGCATCTCCATCAGGTGGCGCTTCGCCTTTACCCCGGCCGCGTCCTCGATGGCGGCGATGAAATCCTCCAGCGCCACCTTCTCGCCATTGCCGATGTTCACCACCCGCCAGGGCGCGACCGGCGACAGGCTGTCGCCCGGCTCGATCGCCGCCGGGCCGTCTGGCCGCACCGGCGGCACGTCGAGCAGCAGCCGGATCCCGCGCACCAGGTCGACGCCATAGGTGAAGTCGCGGAACATGTTGCCGTGGCCATAGACGTCGATGGTTTCGCCCGCGATGATCGCCTTCGTGAACTTGAAGGGCGCCATGTCGGGCCGCCCCCAGGGGCCGTAGACCGTAAAGAAGCGGAAACAGGTCGTCGGCACGTCGTAGAGATGCGCCCAGGCATGGCTCATCGATTCCGTGGCCTTCTTGGTCGCCGCATAAAGGCTGACCTGCGTGTCGGCCTTGTCGGTCTCGCGGTAGGGCATCTCGGTATTCGCGCCAAAGACCGAGGAGGTCGAGGCAAGCATCAGGTGCCGCACGCCCGCATCCCGCGCGGCCTCCAGCACGTTGAAGGTGCCGTCGATGTTCGACTTCAGGTAGCTGCGCGGTGCCTCCAGCGAATAGCGCACGCCCGCCTGCGCGGCGAGGTGGACGATGGCATCGGGCCGGAAACCCGCGATATCGCCCGACAGCCGCGCCTCATCCTCCAGCATCGCCTCGGTGAAGGTGAAGCCCGGGCTTTGCTGCAGGATCGACAGGCGGCGGCGCTTCAGCCTGACGTCATAGTAGTCGGTCATGCCGTCGAACCCGTGGACGGTGAAGCCTTCGTCCAGCAACTGCCGGGCAAGGGTAAAGCCGATGAATCCCGCCGCCCCGGTGATATAGACGCGCATGCCTGTCCCCATTCCTGCCCGTCCGGTCATAGCGCGGCGGGCAGACAGCGCCAACCCTCGCCTTTCCGCGCGGGGGCCGCTAGGAAACGGGCATGATGCAGATGCCCCTTCCCCTGACGCGCGACCTCGTCCTGATCGGCGGGGGGCACACCCATGCGCTGGTGCTGCGGATGCTGGGGATGAGGCCGATCCCCGGCCTCCGGCTGACGCTCATCAACCCCTGGCCCACGGCGGCCTATTCGGGAATGTTGCCGGGCTTTGTCGCGGGGCATTATGCGGTGCCCGAACTCGGGATCGACCTCGTGCGGCTGGCGCGCTTTGCCGGGGCACGCCTGGTGCTGGGCCGGGCCACCGGCATCGACCTTGCCGCCCGGACCGTGACGGTCGAGGGGCGGCCGCCCCTGCGCTATGACGTGGCAAGCCTCGACATCGGGATCTCGTCGGAAATGCCCGCGCTGCCGGGCTTTGCCGACCATGCGGTGCCCGCCAAGCCGCTCGACGCCTTCGCCCGGCGCTGGGCAGCCTTTGCCGCAGCCCCCGGCGCGGGCCGGGTCGCCGTCATCGGCGGCGGCATCGCGGGGATGGAACTGGCGCTGGCCGCCGCCTTCCGCCTCGGGTCCAGGGGCAAGGTCACGGTGATCGAGGCGGGCCGCGCGCTGTCGGCCACCGGGGCGGCGGCGCGGCGGGCGATCCATGCCCGCGCGGCAGAGCTGGGCGTCGAGGTGATCGAGCGCGCGCCCGCCGCAAGCATCGGGCCGGAGGGTGTGCGCCTGTCCGACGGGCGGCTGGTCGCGTCCGACTTCACGGTGGGCGCGGCCTCGACCCGGCCGCAGGACTGGCTGGCCGGGACCGGCCTGCACCTGACCGGGGGCTTCGTGACCGTGGGCCCGACCCTGCAGACCTCGGACCCGGCCGTCTTCGCCACGGGCGACATCGCCCACATGCGCGACACGCCCCGCCCCAAGGCCGGGGTCTTCGCCGTGCGGCAGGCCCCGGTGCTGCTGGCGAACCTGACCGCCGCCCTGACCG
>JBJOQI010000256.1:0-2557 GCA_046050045.1 Pseudomonadota bacterium
ACCATCTGTCCGCCCGGATCGATCAGCAGAAGCGGCCTTTCGGACCGTCCCCAGCCCAGAAGCGCGGTCGCAAGGGCCAGCGCGCCGGCAATTCTGAACGGGCCGGCGAGCGTGCCCGCGATCAGTCCGCCCGCGGCGAACAGCGGCAAGACCCAGCCGGGGGGCGTCGGGGCGGCAGAGACCGCACCGGACCAGCCCGCAACCTCGGCCGCGATCCAGAGGATTGCGCGCGTCCCGAGATCGACGAGCCAGAGGGCCGGTGCTGCAAGGCCAAGGGGTGCCAGCAGTGCGGCGACGACCCCCGCGGGCATCACGATGACGCCCATCACCGGGGTCGCGAGCAGGTTTGCCACCAGCCCGTAGGCGGCAATCCGGTTGAAGTGGGCGGCCGCGATCGGCCCCGTGGCAAGGCCCGCCACCAGCGAGGACAGGACCATGATGGCAAGGGGGCGAAGGAACTGCGGCACGCGGTCCTTGACCCGGCTCCAGCCATCGAAGGCGACAATCAGGGCAAAGGTCGCGCCGAAGGACATCTGAAAGCCGGGCTCGACCAGGCTTTCGGGTTCGACGACCAGCACGATCGTCGCGGCAATCGCGAGCGAGCGCAGCGAGATCGCCGCCCTCCGGCAGAGGATCGCGGCGAGCATCACGGCGGCCATGATATAGGCGCGCCGGGTCGCCACATCCGGCCCGGCAAGGGCAAGGTAGAAGGTCGCGGCCAGCAGGGCCACAACCGCGGCCACCATCTTTGAGTTGATCCGCAGCGCGAGGTAGGGAACCAGCGCCAGGCCATAGCGCACGAGGCCAAAGACGAAGCCGACCAGCAACCCCATGTGCAGTCCCGAGATCGAGATCATGTGGCTGAGGTTCGAGCCGCGCATGATGTCGTTCGTCGCCGCGCTGATGCCCGAGCGGTCGCCGGTCATGAAGGCGCTGGCGAGGGCTCCGGGCTGGCCTTCGATGGCCGAGGTGATCGCCCCCGAGAGATGCATTCTGGCCCGGAAGGCCAGCAGCGGCAGCCCGGGTTCGGCCGGGGCGATGGCGACCACCGGGGCGCGGGCATAGCCCACCGCCCCGAGGCTGTCGAACCAGGCCAGGCGCTGAAAGTCGAAGCCGCCCGGCGCGACCGGCCCTTCGGGCGGGGCGAGGTGCGCGGTTGCAGCGATGGTCAGGCCGGGAGACAGCCGCGCGACCGCGGCGTCGCCGTGCAGGGCAATGCGCAGGCGGCGCGGCGTCTTGTGTGGCGCAACATCGGACAGGACAACGCGGTCGAGCGTGACGCGGAGCGCGTCGGAGTAGCTGCGGTCGATCTCGACGATGCGCCCCTCGACCGGACCGTAGTAGCGGAAGGGCAGCACCGGACCTGCGACCATATGGGCGCGCAGGCTGGCCAGTGCGAGGCCCGCAAGCACGAGAGCCAGCCCGAGTGCCGGCACGAAGAACCGGCGCGGGGCATTCCACAAGGCCAGCGCGAAAACCGCCGCTGTCAGGGCGAGAGCGGCGCAGGTCAGCAGAGAGGGTTCGGTTCTCAGCGAAAAATAGGCGCCGATCCCGGTGGCAAGGGCTGCGGGGACGAAAGGAAACAGGCGGCCATGCAGGGCCAGAGCAAGGTCGGACAGGCCGAGGCGCAAGCCGGATACGGACGCCGCCCTTGTGTCCCAAAGCGCCATTTTCTATGCATCGCCCGTTCAGCCCTCTGCCCGCCCATGCTTGCGGCGGACATGGTTTCCGAATGATTAACCGGGACGGCCCGGTGGAAAGGCTTCGCATGTCCGGCCAGATCGTCACGCGCTTTGCGCCCTCGCCCACGGGCTATCTGCATATCGGCGGCGCACGGACCGCGCTGTTCAACTGGCTTTACGCGCGCGGCCGGAACGGCAAGTTCCTGCTGCGCATCGAGGATACCGACCGCGAGAGGTCCACCCCCGAAGCCAGCGCGGCGATCCTGCAGGGGCTGACCTGGCTTGGCCTCGACTGGGACGGTGATGTCGTCAGCCAGTTCGCCCGCAAGGACCGCCACGCCGCGGTCGCGCGCGAGATGCTTGCGCGAGGGTCGGCCTACAAGTGCTTCTGCTCGCAAGAGGAAATCGAGGCGTTCCGTGAAGCCGCACGGGCCGAGGGGCGGTCCACGCTGTTCCAGTCGCCCTGGCGTGACACGGACCCGGCGACCCATCCCGACGCGCCCTATGTCATCCGCCTGAAGGCCCCGCGTGCGGGCGAGACGGTGATCGAGGATCAGGTGCAGGGCCGCGTGGTGTTCCGCAACGACCAGCTCGATGACATGGTATGTTTGCGTTCCGATGGTACGCCCACCTACATGCTGGCTGTCGTCGTCGATGACCATGACATGGGCGTGACCCATGTGATCCGGGGGGATGACCACCTGAACAACGCCGCGCGCCAGACACAGATCTATCGCGCGATGGATTGGCAGGTACCGGTCTGGGCGCATATTCCGCTGATCTTCGGGACCGACGGCAAGAAGCTGTCCAAGCGCCACGGCGCGGTCGGCCTGCACGAATATGCCGCGATGGGCTATCCGGCGTCGGCCCTGCGC
>JBJOQI010000257.1:0-5153 GCA_046050045.1 Pseudomonadota bacterium
GCCGGACCGCCGAACGGGTCACGCGGCGCAGCGCCGCCCACGGCGACCATCCGGGCGCGGATCCGGTCAATCGCCAGCGCGCGCACCGGCGGCAACAGCAGAAGCAACCCGAGCGTGTCCGTGAAGAACCCCGGCGACAGCAGCAGCACCCCCGCCACAAGGATCAGCGCCCCATGCGCAAGCGGCATGGTCGGATCGCGCAGCTCGCCGAAGGACGACTGGATGTCGGCAAGCGTCGAGGCCCCCTGATGGCGGATCAGCCAGGACCCGGCAATACCCGTTGCCAGCACGATGAACAGCGTCGGCCAGAGACCGATCAGGCCGCCCACCTTGATGAACAGCGCAATCTCGATCAGCGGCACCGCCACGAAGGCGAGCAGGAGCCACATGTTCCGACCTTTCACGTCACCGTGCCGGCGTGGACTTGACCCGGCACCTGCCTTACATAAGTGGAAGCATCGAAGATACAAATGTTGCAGTTCAAGGATCCAGCCATGTCCAGCGCCGTCATCCAGTTGCTCGTCCTGGCCGGGATCGCGATCTTCCTGATCCTGCGGCTGAAAAATGTGCTCGGCACGCGCGACGGCCATGAAAAGCCGCCCATGGCGCTGCCGCCCGATCAGCGCCGCGTCCGGCGCGACTTCGAGGTGATCGAGGGTGGCCCGGACCGCGACATCACCGATCACGTGCCCGACAAGAGCGACGCCGCCGCGGCGCTGGCCGCGATGAAGCTGGTCGAGCCGAATTTCTCGGTGTCGGAATTCCTGCAAGGTGCGCGCGGGGCCTACGAGATGATCCTGATGGCCTTCGAGACCGGCGACATCGAAAAGGTGCGCCCCTTCCTGTCGAAGGATGTCTACGACAGCTTCGATCAGGTGGTCCAGGCGCGCCGGGCACAGGGCCTGACCGTCACCTCGCAGTTCCTCGGCCTGCGCGAGCTGGCCCTGACCGGGGCCGAATTCGACCGCGGCACCGGCGAGGCAGAAGTCACGGTGCGCTTCACGGGCGAGCTGGTTTCGGCCGCGCGGGATGCGACGGGGCAGGTGGTCGAGGGCGATCCGCGCGTGCCACGCAAGCAGCGCGACAGCTGGACCTTTGCCCGCACGATGGGCGCGAACGACCCGAACTGGGAACTGGTCGCAACCGGCGAATAACCCTTCGACCGCGCCGTGCTGGCCCTCTCCTGTTCCGATCTCGACGGCTGGTCGCGGCAAGACGCGGCTGCGGCGCTTGCGGCCTATGTCGTCTCGCGTCCCGAAGGCTGGCCGGAACCCGAAGGCGGTACGGCGCTTGCGTTCTTCGCGGCGAACTTCGCGCCCGATCCGCCCGTCCATGCACCCGGGCTTCTGACCGGGTATTACGAGCCGGAGGTGCCCGGCGCGCTGTCACCCTCGGCCGGGTATCCCGCGCCGCTGCATCGCCTTCCGCTCGGCTGGGACGGGCAGGGCCTCTGGCACAGCCGGGCAGAGATCGCGGCGAGAGACCTGCTGGCGGGCTCGGAACTGGTCTGGCTTTGCTCGCCCGTCGAGGCCTTTCTGGCGCAGGTGCAGGGATCAGTCCGTGTCGTGCTTGCCGGCGGGGCCGTGCTGCGGCTGGGCTATGCTGGGCGCAACGGGCATCCCTACCGGTCGATCGGGCAGGAACTGGTCGAACGCGGCGAAATCTCGGCCGCAGAGATCTCGGCACAGGCGATCCGCGACTGGTGCGCCCGAAATCCCGGCCGGGTCCAGGACCTGCTGGACTGCAACCCGTCCTACGTCTTCTTCCACCCGCTTGACCTGCCCGCCGGCGCGGGCCCGATCGGCGCGGCCGGCGTGCCGCTGACGCCGATGGCAAGCCTTGCGGTCGATCCGGCCGAAATCCCCTTTGGCACACCCGTCTGGGTCGAAAGCCACGGCCCGATGGCCCTGCGCTGCCTGATGGTGGCGCAGGACACCGGCTCCGCGATCAGGGGGCCGCAGCGCGGCGATGTCTTCTTTGGCACCGGGGCCGTCGCAGGTGAGGCGGCGGGCCGGTTGAACGAGCCGGCGCGCCTTGTGCCCCTGGTGCCAAGGGGAATGCGATGAGCCGCCGTCCGCGCGGCCTGCGGCCCGAGGAGCGCGAGCTTTGGGCGCGCGTGGCGCGATCGGCCCAGGCCCTGCACCCCGAGGTGCAGCGCCCCGTCGAAACCTCGGACAAGCCAAGGCCGAAGAAGGCACCCGCCGCGTCCGTGCCGCCGTTCCGGCTGGGCAGTGCGGCGGACGCGCCCTCGACGACCTTCGATCTTGTCCCCGGCCCTGCCGAGCGGCTGGCGGCCCATCCCGTCCGGATGGACCACGGCGCGCACCGCAAGATGGTCCGGGGCCGCCTGAACCCCGAGGCGCGGATCGACCTGCATGGCATGACGCTGGCCGAAGCGCACCCGGAACTGATTCGGTTCATCCTGAACGCGCAGGACCGGGGCCTGCGGCTGGTGCTGGTGATCACCGGCAAGGGCAAGCCGCGGGACGAGCATGGCCCAATCCCGGTCCGGACGGGCGTGCTGCGCCATCAGGTGCCCGCCTGGCTGCACCAGATGCCGCTGGGCCCGGTCGTCCAGCAGGTCGCCCCGGCGCATTACCGTCACGGCGGCGAGGGGGCCTATTACGTCTATCTGCGCCGGTCAGGCTGAGGTCCGGTCGGTCAGTTCGAGATTTCCTGCGCGATGGCCGTGACCGGCGACAGCACGATCCGCGTGACATTGCGGAAGGTCAGCACGGTTCCGGTGATCAGGTCGGGATTGCCGCTGCGATCCGACCCGAAGGCCGCGTCGACATCGGCCAGGCGCCCCAGAATCCCGATCAGCACCGGCGAATCCCCCGGTGCGAAATGCCCGACGCCCTTCGCAAACTCTCCGACCTCGATCAGGGTCACGTCGAGATCGGCGATCTCGCTTGGGTCTTCGAGGTTGCCAAGCCGCTCGCGCCGCCCGGTCAGCCGGGCCGAAATCGCCAGCGCGCGGTCCTTCTGCGAGGTGAACACGTAGAAGGGCTGCGGCAGCTTGCCGATCCGGCTGGCCTGCTGGTGGAACAGGTCCACGTCGATGTCGGGCGAGATGAGGATCACCCCGGCAATCCGGTCGAGCACGTTGCGGTTCCCGTCGATCGCGATTTGCCGCAGCGCCTCCATCGTCAGAAGCGACCCCATCGAGTGCCCGACAATCACGATGCGCTGGGCGCCGGCCGAAACGACCTTGTTCAGCAGGGTCTCATAGCCGTCGCGGGCAAAGATGGCGCTGTCGCGGTCGGCCAGATAGGCCAGCGTCTTGCCGCGCGAGGGCCAGGAATAATGGACAACGACGCCGGGCAGGTCGAGGTCGTGGTCAAGCTGCGCGATCCGGTACAGGCCCTCGGCAAAGGTCGTGTTGAATCCGTGCGCAAAGATGATGACGTCGCGCTGCCCCGGGGGCTGGCGGCGCAGGGCTGCGGAAAGGTCCGCCTGGAAGCCCGGGGCTCCAGCGTAGATTTCCTGCTCGAGCGTCACGAAGTCCTTGCGCGGATCGGGTTTGCCGTTCCGCGGCGGCCAGCCGATCTCGCCCGGTTCGCGGTCGGGGGGAACCTGCACGACATAGCGGGCGTAGCTGTCCTGTGGCACCCGGTCGGGTCCGAATTCGCCCGTCGCCGGATCAAGGGCGCGAGTCGTGCCGATGAAGATCTCCTTCGCCGTGCCGATCCCGGCTGCCGAGGGGACCATGGTGATCTCGCCAGGCTGTGCACAGGCCGCCAGCGCAAGGACAAGGGCGATCAGCCTGCGGGCCGTCACAGCACATACCTGCTCAGGTCAGCCGAGCGCGCCAGCGTGCCGAGGTTCGCCTCGACAAAGGCCTCGTCGACCGTCACCGTCTGGCCGGACCGGTCCGGAGCCTCGAAACTCAGCTGCTCGAAGACGCGTTCCAGAACGGTGTAGAGCCTGCGCGCCCCGATGTTCTCGACCGACTGATTCACCTGCGCGGCCATCCGTGCCAGTGCCGCAACGCCGCTGTCGGTAAAGGTCACGGTCACGTTCTCGGTCCCGAGCAGGGCGGCGTACTGCCGCGTCAGGGCATTGTCGGTCTCGGTCAGGATGCGCACGAAATCGCCTTCGGTCAGGGCCTTCAACTCGACACGGATCGGCAGGCGCCCCTGCAACTCGGGCAGAAGGTCCGAGGGTTTGGCGATGTGGAAGGCCCCCGAAGCGATGAAGAGGATGTGGTCCGTCTTCACCGGGCCGTATTTGGTGCTGACGGTCGTGCCCTCGATCAGCGGCAGCAGGTCGCGCTGCACCCCTTCGCGGCTGACATCCGCCCCCCGTGTCTCGGCGCGCGCGGCGACCTTGTCGATCTCGTCGATGAAGACGATGCCGTTGTCCTGCACGGCCTTCAGCGCCGCCTGTTTCACGGTTTCGTCGTCCAGAAGCTTGTCGGCCTCTTCCGAAATCAGGATGTCGTAGCTTTCCGCGACCGTCATCCGCTTGCGCGTCCGCCGCCCGCCAAAGGCCTTGCCGAAAAGATCGCCCAGGTTCATCGCGCCCATGCCGCCGGGCTGGCCCGGAATCTCGAATGGCATCTGCGGGGCGGCATCGGCGATGTCGACCTCGATCATGGTCTGGTCAAGCTCGCCCTTCTTCAGCCGCGTGCGGAACATCTCGCGCGTCTGCTCGCGGGCATCCGTGCCGGCGATGGCCTCGATCACCCGGTCCTCGGCGGCCTTGTGGGCGCGGGCCTTGACCTCTTCGCGCATCCGGTCGCGGGTCTCGGCGATGGCCGCATCCATCAGGTCGCGGATGATCTGGTCGACATCGCGTCCGACATAGCCCACCTCGGTGAACTTCGTGGCCTCGACCTTCAGGAACGGTGCCTTGGCAAGCTTCGCCAGCCTGCGCGAGATCTCGGTCTTGCCTACACCGGTCGGGCCGATCATCAGGATGTTCTTCGGATAGACCTCGTCGCGCAGGTCATCGGGCAGCTGCTGCCGCCGCCAGCGGTTGCGCATGGCCACGGCGACGGCGCGCTTGGCTTCGGCCTGGCCGATGATGAAACGGTCAAGCTCCGAGACGATCTCGCGCGGGGTCAGGCTGGTCATGCAACACTCGCATAGGGCGGCAGGCGGTCCTTGCCGGGAAAGTCGGGAAGCGCGCGCATCAGACCGCTGCGCAGC
>JBJOQI010000258.1:0-4109 GCA_046050045.1 Pseudomonadota bacterium
GCCGAGGCGCTGCGCCAGCCCGCCGACCCGCAGGCCCAGGTCGAATGGCTCGACCCGGCCGCGCCCTTGACGCGCCCCTTCCTCGACCCGGACCGCGCGCGGATCGGGCGTGCGCTGAGCGGGGCCTTCCAGGTTCTGGCCACCGCCCTGCACAGCGGCGACGCGGCCGACCTGCCCGCGCATTTCTCTGGCCCGGCCCTGCAACGGGCGACGCTGGCGGCGGCCCCCCTCGATGGCTCTCAGGCAGGCATGGTTGTCCTGCGCCAGCAGGCCCGTCCGGTCTTCTATCACCGGGACGGATCGCTGGCGCAGATCGCCACCGAGGCGCTGGTTGCGCGCTTTGCCACCGAAGGCGATGCGCTGGCGTTCCACGACCTGACCATCGACGCCTTCCTCGAGACCCTGACCAACGAGACGACGGGCTGGCGCGTCTTCGCCCATGAAAGAACCGGCGCACGACCGGTTCCGCCGCCGTCGCCGCCGCGCGTTCCGCCACGGCTCGCCGGTCTCAACTACTATCCGGCTGCCACACCCTGGCGCGCCTTCTGGGCAGGCTACGACCCCGCCGTGATCCGGGCCGACATGGCGCGCGCCCGGTCGCTCGGCGCCAATGCCATCCGCTTTTTCCTGCCGCGCGCCGATTTCCTGGACCCCGCGGGGCTGGAGAGGAACCTGCGCAACCTTCAGGACTTTCTGGAAGCGGCAGCCGCCGAGGGCCTGATGGTCGTGCCCACGCTGTTCGACATGCGCGGGTCCTACGCGCCGGGCACCTGGGGCGAGGACATGGCCTATCTGCAGGCGGTCCTGCCCGTGCTAGCAGCGGCCCAAAATGTCGCCCTGATCGACCTGAAGAACGAACCCGATCTCGACTTCGCGGCAGAGGGCAGGGGGACGGTGCTGGCCTGGGCTGCCACGATGGCCGGGGTCATCCGGCTGGACGCGCCCGGCCTTCCGGTCACGATCGGCTGGTCCTCGGCGGCCGAGGCGGGGCTGCTCGCCGACCGGCTCGACGCGATCAGTTACCACGACTACGCGGCGACGGATGGCACGGCGGCCCGGCTGAAGTCCCTGCGCGCTGCCCATCCGGGCAAGCCGGTTCTTGTCACCGAAATCGGCGCGACCTCGCTCGACCTTGCCTTTGGCGTTCCGTCCTCGCCCGCCGGGCAGGCCCGCGACCTCGCCCGGCGCCTCGGGGCCCTGGCAGAGGCCGACGGCATCTTCGTCTGGGCGCTGAACGACTTTGCCGAAGCCGATGCCGCCGCGGTCGGCGCTTCGCCCTGGGTCAGGGCGCGGCAATCGGCCTTCGGGCTGTTCGGGACGGACGGCAGCGAAAAACCCGCCGCCGCTGCCGTCCGCGACGCCTATTCCCGCTATCTCATCGAAGGAGACAGAGAATGACCAATCCGCGCCGCATCGCGCTTGTCACGGCCTTTCCGCCGGGTGGCCTCAGCCTGAACGAATACGGCTTTCACCTGGCCCGCAGCCTGGCCAGTCAGCCCGGGGTCGCAGATGTCGTGGTGATTGCCGACATTGCCTCGGCCCCGGTTGCCGCAGATGCGCCGCTGCATCCCAAGTTCAGGGTCTGCCCCGTCTGGGCGTTCAACAGCCTTGCGACCCTGCCGCGCATCCTGCGCGCATTGCGGCGCGAGGCACCGGACGGCGTGATCTTCAACCTGCAGATGGCGAGCTATGGCGACCGCGAGGTGCCTGCGGCGCTTGGACTGCTCGCGCCCCTTGCGGCGCGGCTGGCGGGCTATCCGACCGGCGTGATCGCCCACAACATCCTGGCGGGCGTCGATCTTGACCAGACCGTGCTGAAGGGCCGGCGGCTCCGGCAGGCGGTGATCCGGGCAGCGGGGCATGTGATTACGCGGGCCCTGCTGGGCGCGCATTACATGACGGTCACGCTGGGCACCTATGTCGACCTGCTGAAGGCCCGGTACCCAGGGGCGACCGGACGCCTGCATCTGGTGCCGCACGGCACCTTCGACACCGGCGACCGGCCCTGGGTGGCGCAGACCACGCGCCCGGACCGGATCGTGACGATGGGCAAGTTCGGAACCTACAAGCGGCTCGAGACGCTGCTCGCCGCCTTCGACATCCTTCGACAGGATCCCGCCCATGCGGGGACCGAGCTGGTGATCGGCGGCACCGACCACCCGAACACGCCGGGCTATGTTGCCGCGCTCGCTGCGGCACGGGCGGGTGACAGCGGCGTGCGTTTCGCCGGCTACGTGGCCGAGACGGATGTGCCCGCCTTCTTCGAGGGCGCAAGGCTCAGCGTCTTTGACTATCAGGCGACCACCGGAAGCTCGGGCGTTCTGCACCAGTCAGCGGCCTACGGGGCAGTGCCGGTCTTTCCCCGGATCGGGGATTTCGTGGATCTTTGCGAGGACGAGGGCCTGTCCGGCCTGCATTACGAGCCCGGCGATGCGGCGGGTCTTGCCCGGGCGATGGCGCAGGTTCTGGGCGACTCCGCAGGCGCCGAAGCCATTGCCCGGGCCAATCACCGGGCAGCGCTCGGCATGCCGATGTCCGAGGTTGCGGCCTTCCATCTGCTTCGCCTCGCCGAGGTGGGGCAGGGCCGGTCCGGTCCGGCCGCGGCCCTTGCCGCCGAATGATCCGCGCATCGGCAGAGCCGGACTATCCCAATGGGTACGGGCGCCCTCCGGCAGGAGAGGCGCCCGTCTCTTTCGCGGCGCTTACCGCGCAAATGCGCGTGCCGGCTATGCCCCCGGGCGCAGGACGAAACCGCTGAAATCCTTCAGATATCCCGGCATCGAACAAAGGTGCCGTCATGAGCTTTCAGTCCCCGTCCCCCACCCTGACCGCAACGCCCGTGGGCAGCCCGCAGGCCGCCCGGACCGGGCGCGAGGCGGACCGTATCTGCGTGGTGGTGCCCTGCTACAACGAAGCCGCCCGCCTGCAGCCCGCGGCCTTTCTTGCCGCGCTGCGCGACCAGCCTGCGCTGGACCTGCTGATGGTCAACGATGGCAGCCGAGACCAGACCATTGCGGTCCTGGCCGCGCTGGCGCGCCGCGCGGGCGGGCGGATCCGGGTTCTGGACCTGCCACGGAACGGCGGCAAGGCCGAGGCGGTCCGTCAGGGCCTGACCGAGGCCTTGCGCGCAGGTTACGGGATCGTCGGTTACTGGGACGCCGACCTGGCGACCCCGCTTGACGACATCGCCGATTTCGCCCGCGTGATGCGGCGGCTGCCGGATGTCGAGGTCGTCTTCGGCTCGCGCCGTGCGTTGCTAGGCCACCGGATCCGCCGCACGCTGCGCCGCCGGATCATCTCGCGCATCTGTTCCTGGCTGGCCCGTCTGGCGGTACGGCAGAGCGTCGGGGACACGCAATGCGGCGCGAAGCTGCTGCGCAACACCCCTGACTTGCATTCCGCCCTGGCCGAGGGCTTTACCGCGGGCTGGCTGTTCGATGTCGAGCTGTTCTCGCGCATCACTCGCAATGGCGGGCCGCGCGAAGGGTCGTTCTACGAGTATCCCCTCCCGCAGTGGACCGAGGTGGCCGGGTCAAAGGTTTCGACCGGCGCGGTGCTGGCAAGCGGCGTGCGGATGCTGCGCCTGATTGCCGGGGCGCGGCTGCCGGGTATCACCTTCGGCGTGCCCGCGGGCCAGCCCGCGAACCTCGACCGCCCGCCGCGTCAGGGCGAGGCCGGCCCGCTTGCGGGTGCGCGGCCGTGACGGTGCTGTCGACCCGCCGGGCAGGGAGTGCCGGAAGCGCCCGCCTGCTGGCCGCTGCCGCAGCGGCACCGGCCATGGTGATCTTCCTGTCGTCGAACCTCGTCAATGCGGGCAACCTGGCCTTCAACATGCTGTTCAGCCGCTGGATGGGGCCGGCCCTCTTTGCCGACCTCGCGGTGCTGCTGACCCTAAAGCTTGCCGTCTTGAACCTCGCCGGGGCCGCGCAACTGGCCGCAAGCCAGATGGTCGCCGCGCAGGCGGGTGCCGACCGCAACCTGCTTGTCGCCCGGCTGGCGCGGCTGGCGTGGCGTGCCTTCCTTCCCGGCCTGCTGCTGCTGCCGCTGCTTATCGTGCTCGCCACTCTTGGGGCCGGACAGGCGCTGGGGCTGGCCTCTCCGTCGTCGCT
>JBJOQI010000259.1:0-6195 GCA_046050045.1 Pseudomonadota bacterium
AGGGTGTTTCCTGGGATTACTTCTTGCGCTGCCTTTCGCGATCCTGGCAACCGACCGGCTGTCGCCGCACCCGGTGGTCCGCCACGCCGCCCGAGCGGTGATCGCGCTTTTCCGCACAGTGCCCGATCTTGTCTGGGCCATCATCTTCATCATCATCGTGGGCCTTGGCCCGGCAGCCGGTGTCATGGCGATCATGGTCGACAAGATCGGCTTTGCCGGCCGCTTCTTCGCCGAGGCGATGGAGGAAACCGACCCCGGCCCGCAGGATGCCCTGCGCGCCATCGGCGCAAGCAGGCTCGGCATCATCGTGTCGTCGGTCTTTCCGGCCTGCCTGCCGTCCTTCACCGCAACCTCGCTCTTTGCGCTGGAAAAATCGGTGCGCGGCTCGGCCGCGCTCGGCCTGGTCGGCGCGGGCGGCATCGGCGTCGATCTCAAGGTCGCCTTCGACCTGTTCAACTACGACGAGGCGCTGGCCATCATCCTTCTGATGCTTCTGCTCGTCGTCGCGGTTGAACAGGGCTCGGGCTGGATCCGCAGGAAACTGATATGAACCACCACAGAACCGACACCGCGCATCACTACTGGAACGCCGAGTGGCAGAGGGCCGACGGCACCTCGCCCTGGGCCGAGGCAGAACCCTGGGTCATCGACCACGCGCAGGGCTTCGACCCCTGCAGCCGCATCCTCGACCTCGGCGCGGGCATCGGGCGTCACGCCCTGCATTTCGCGCGTGCCGGTCACCGCGTCACCACCCTCGACGCGGCCGAGGCCTCGGTCGCGGCAATCGGCTCTGCCGCGCTGCTCGAAGGGCTCGACATCCAGGTCCTGCAAGGCCAGATGACCGACCTGCCCTTCGCCGACGCCAGTTTCGATCACGTCCTGTCCTGGAACGTGATCTACCACGGGGACGAGGCCATCGTCCGCCGCACCCTGGCCGAGGTCGCCCGCGTCCTGCGGCCGGGCGGCACCTTCATGGCCACCATGCTGTCCAACCGGCGCCTTGCAGCCGAGCGGTCCCGCGGCCCAGGGCGCGAGATCAGCCGGAATACCTGGGTCTTTGACGGCCCCGGCGACAAGGTGCACCCGCACTACTTCTGTACCGCGGGCGAGGTCGTCTCGCATCTCTGGGGCTTTGACCTGCTGACGCTGTTCGACCGGCCGCATGGCAAGCCCGGATCGTGGCACTGGCACTTCCTCGCGGAGCGTCTGGGATGACAGCCGAACTGATCGAGGGCGCGCGCATCCTTCTCGACGACCGGATCGAGACCGCCTCGCTGCGGATCGAGGACGGCCGCATCACCGGGCTCGACGTGGCGCGCGACGGTGCGCGGGTCGTGCCGGGCCGCGGGCGGCTGCTGGCCCCCGCCTTCGTCGATGTCCACGGCGACGCCTTCGAGCGCCAGCTGATGCCGCGCCCGGGCGTCCGTGTCGATGCCGAAGCCGCCCTTCTTGAAACCGACCGCCAGCTTGCCTCGAACGGCATCGCGACCGCCTACCATGCCCTCACCCTGTCGTGGGAGCCGGGCCTGCGCAGCGTCGAGACGGGCTGGACGGTTGTCCGCGCGCTCGACGCCCTGCGCCGGCGGCTGACCGTCGACAACCAGATTCAGGTCCGCTGGGAAACCTTCTGCGCCGAGGCCTTTCCCCTGATCTCGCACGTCCTGACCGGTCCGGGGCATCCCTCCGTCGCCTTCAACGACCATACGACGTCGATGCTGCTGCATCCCGACGTGCCGGTGCAGGACCGCCCCTTCGATCACGTCAGGGACTATCCCGTCACCGAATTCGACGCACCGAAGTTCCTGTCGAAGATGCGCGATCAGGCGCGGCGGGCGCAGATTTCGGCCGATGACTACGTGGACCTGATCCGCAGCGTCTGGACGCGCCGCCCCTCGGTTCCCGCCGCCATCGACGACGTCTCGGCCCTGGCGCGTGGCCGCGGCGTGCCGATGCTCAGCCATGACGACAGCCAGGTCGAGACGCGGCGCTTCTACCGCAAGCTCGGCGCGCGCGTGGCGGAATTCCCGATGCACGAACGGGTGGGTCTCGAGGCGCGCGAGGCCGGTGACATCATCGTTCTGGGTGCGCCGAACGCGATGCGGGGCGGCAGCCACCTCGGCAGCCCGGGTGCCGGACAGATGGTGGCGCGCGGGCTCTGTGACATCCTGGCCTCCGATTATTACTACCCGGCAATGCTTGGTGCTGTCGTGCGCCTCCATGCCGACGGGGTGGCCGACCTGCCTGCGCTCTGGCGTCTGGTCGCGGCCAATCCGGCGCGCGCGATGGGCCTGACCGACCGCGGCCGCATCGCGCCCGGCCTGCGGGCCGATCTGGTTCTGCTCGACTGGCCCGACGGCGCGCGCCCCGCACCGGTGCGCACCTGGGCCGCCGGGCGCGGCGGCTATTCCGCCCTGATCTCCGAAGCCGTGACAGAGGACGCATGATGCTGACCGAAGGCAATGAAACCCGCTTCATGGCCCGGGGTGCCGCGCCCGTCGCCCCCGCCAGCGCCGGTGACCGCACCGCCGGGGCAACGCTGACCTATGCCCACGCCCGGCAAAGCCGGTTCCGCCAGACACTGATCCGCTGCGTCGAACGGCTTTCGGGCCAGCCGCATCTGGTGCGGCTCTACCAGGACTGGGCAAGGGGCGTGAAGGACGAGAACGAGTCGATCTTCCGCGCCGCGCTGCGCCTGCTCCGGATCCGGCTCGAAGTTGCGGGGGCCGAGCATTTCGAGTCCGTCCCTGCAAGCGGCGGGCTGCTCATCATCGCCAATCATCCCTTTGGTATCGTCGATGGCGTCACGCTCGGGTTTCTTGCCACCCAGTTCCGCACCGAGGCCAGGATTCTCACCAACAGCCTGCTCTGCCGCGTGCCCGAGGCAGAACCCTTCCTGCTGCCCATCGACTTCGCCGATACACCCGAGGCGCGTCGCCTGACCGCGGAAAGCCGCCGTCAGGCCGTCAGCCTCTTGGCACAGGGCAAGGCCGTGGTGGTCTTTCCCGGTGGCAGCGTCGCCACCGCGAACCGCCCGCTGGCGGCCCGGGCCGTCGATCCGGGCTGGCATCCCTTCGTCGGGCGGCTCGCCGCGCAGACCGGCGTGACGACCCTGCCCATCTACTTCGGCGGCCAGAACTCGCGCCTGTTCCAGATCGCCAGCCACTGGTCCTACCCCTTGCGCGTCGCCCTCATCATCCGCGAGACGCGCCGGATGCTGGGCAAGACCGTGCAGTTGCGCATCGGCCAGCCGATCCGGGCCCAGGACCTCGCCGGCCTGCCCCGCGACCGGATTGCGCCCGAGCTTCGCCGCCGGACGATGGAGCTGGCCCAACCCGGCCGCCCCGGCCTCGACGAGGTTTTCGTCTGGCCCGCGCGAATCCGCTGGTAGGCCGCCCGCGTTACCGAAGCTTCACAGTTCCGACGACGACCCGTCACACTGCCCCCGTATCCGCAGCGATGAAACCGGTTGGGGGAAATCGGATGCTGCAGGTAAACGCGGTCACGCGGATGTTTGGCCAGAAAGCGGCCGTCGACAACGTCAGCTTCGCCATCGACCGCCCCGCCTTCGTCGGCATCATCGGCCGCTCGGGTGCCGGCAAGTCCACCGTCCTGCGCATGATGAACCGCCTGATCGACGCCACCTCGGGCGAGATCCTGGTCGACGGCCGCAACGTTCTCGCCCTGAAGGGGGCCGAGGCGCGGTCCTGGCAAAGCCAGTGCGCGATGATCTTCCAGCAGTTCAACCTCGTCCCCCGCCTCGACGTCGCCTCGAACGTCCTGCACGGCATCCTGAACCGCCGCTCCACCCTGTCCACGATGTTCAACATCTGGCCCCGCGCCGACATCATCCGGGCGCTCGACATCCTCGACCGCCTCGGCATCGCCGAACAGGCTCCCAAGCGGGCCGAGGCGCTGTCGGGCGGCCAGCAGCAGCGCGTCGCCATCGCCCGCGCCCTGATGCAGGACCCCAAGGTCATCCTCGCCGACGAGCCCATCGCCTCGCTCGACCCGATGAATGCGCAGGTGGTGATGGACACGCTCCGCCGCATCAATGTCGAGGACGGCCGCATGGTGATTGCGAACCTCCACACGCTCGACACCGCGCGGCGCTACTGCGACCGGGTGATCGGCATGCGCGACGGCCGCATCGTCTTTGACGGCACGCCCGACCAGCTGTCGACCGGTGCCGCCCGCGACATCTACGGCGCCGACGAAACCTTCAACGAGGCCGCCACCTCGACCGCCATTCCGGCCGATACCGCCGCCGACCGCAGCTATGCGGAGCGGCTTCTGGCCTGAACCCCCGGCCCCGACCGGGGCCAAAATCCTACGGCCCCAGACCTTGGCCATCACCCCCATGGAGAGTCCCATGAAAAAGCTGCTGCTTACCCTCGCCGCCACCAGCGCGATGGTGTCGCCCGTCCTGGCCGACAGCCACGCGATCGCCGAGTTCAACATCGGCATCCTCGGTGGCGAGAACGCCCAGGACCGCATGAGCTCGAACGAGTGCTTCCGCGCCAAGATGGAAGCGACGCTCGGCGTTCCGGTGAAGCTCTTCACCCCGGCCGACTATGACGGCGTGATCCAGGGCCTGCTCGGCGGCACGCTGGACTATGCCTGGCTCGGGGCCTCGGCCTACGCCAAGATCTACCTGACCGACCCGGAAGCCGTCGAAGTCAAGCTGACCAAGCAGAACCTCGACGACTCGACCGGCTACTACTCGATCGGCTTCACCCGCAAGGACACCGGCATCACCGACATGGACATGGCCAAGGGCAAGGTCTTCGCCTTCGCCGACCCGAACTCGACCTCGGGCTTCCTCGTCCCCGGCGCGGAACTGACCGCCAAGTACGGCAAGCTGGAAGACTACTTCGCCGAAGTGAAGATGTCGGGCGGGCACGAGCAGACCATCGTCGGCGTCGCCAACGGTGACTTCGAGGCCGGCGTCGCCTGGGCCGACGGCCTTGGCAACTGGGAAGACGGCTACAACTCGGGTGCCTTCCGCAAGGCCGCCGATGCTGGCCTCGTCGACATGAACAACCTGGTCGAGATCTGGCGTTCGGCCCTGATCCCCGAAGGCCCGATGGTCGTCCGCAAGGCCCTGCCGCAGGACGTCAAGGACAAGGTCACCCAGCTGACCGCCGATCTGTGGGAAACCGACAAGGAATGCGCCTACAACGTTGCCGCCGGCGACGCGAAGGACTTCGTTCCGGTCGAGCATGCGGCCTACGACGGCATCGTCGCCGCCCGCAAGCTGCAGGAAGGCATGTGATTTCATGACGTCCGGCCGGGCCCTGTCACGGGGCCCGGCCAATTCATTTCGGGGGGCAGCATGGTCGATATCGCCTTCGGGCCTGAACCGGAGCGCCGGAAGGAACCGGCCGACAGCCGCGGGGCCTACCTCGAGATGGCGCGCCGCAAGCGCATGTATGGCGGCATCCTGCTGGTCATCTTCGTGGCCCTCATGGCCTCGGGCTGGCGACTGTCAGAGGAACGCAACGCCGGAGACTTCATTTCAGGTTTCCCGCAGCTCTTCGATTTCCCCGCTGAAGTACTCTCCGAGGCCTGGGCAAAGCTTGCCAACCTGCCCGGCATCTTCATTGCCCATATTCCCGCCCTGATCGAGACGATCAACATCGCAGGCGTGGCTACCCTGCTTGGCGCGCTCGCCGCGATGGCGCTGTCGCTTCTGGCCACACGCGGTCTTGCCCGCTGGCCGCTGGCGATCCCGCTCTTCCGCCGCACGATGGACGGGCTGCGCGCCATCCCCGAAATCGTCATCGCGCTGGTGCTGATCTACATCCTCGGCGGCGGCCCGGTTCCCGCCGTCATCGCCATCGCGCTGCATACCGGCGGCGCGCTTGGCAAGCTTTTCTCCGAAGTGGCCGAGAACGCCGACCTGAAGCCCGTCGAGGGGCTGGCCTCGGTCGGGGCCAACTGGTCGCAGCGCATGTGGCTGGGCGTGATCCCGCAGGTCGCGCCGAACTGGCTGTCGTATGCGCTCCTGCGGTTCGAGATCAACGTCCGCGCCAGCGCCATCCTCGGCTTTGTCGGCGAGGGCGGCATCGGCCATGACCTGAAGCTGGCGATGCAATGGGGCCAGGGCCGCTATGACGAGGTGGTGGCGATCTTCCTGCTTCTGTTCCTCGCCATCGTGGTGATCGACCAGACCTCGGATCACTTCCGGCACAAGCT
>JBJOQI010000260.1:0-3487 GCA_046050045.1 Pseudomonadota bacterium
GGCCAGGCCTCCATCAGACCGGCAAGCCTGTCACGGCCCAACGGCCGCATTGCACCCTGCCGCCCGCTCATCAGCGCCAGTTCGGCCGGTGTCAGGGCCCAGAACTGATCCGGCGTCAGGCCGAGACCGCCAAGCCCTCGCGGCGATAGCCCGGCCAGCATCAGCCCCGGCCAGTCGAGCTTCACGTTTCCGCCTCCGGTGGCGTGAAGGCGGCAGCCAGCAGGGCCGCCGCTGCCCGTGCCGCCGCGACCGGCCCGCCCTCGATGTCGGCCGCGCCAAGCTCCCGTGTCGTCACCGCCCAGCCACCGCCGCGCAACCCTGCGGCCAGAAGGCCAAGGATATCCCTGGCAGAACAGCGCCCCCCCTCGAAGCGCTCGACAATGGCGACCAATCCGTCCGCGCCGGTCTCGGCTTCCAGCTCGGCCAGCACGCCCAGCGTCAGCCGCGCGGTCCGCCGCACTCCGTCAACGGTTACGGCCACCTCGCCTCTCCAGGGGTTCACCATCAGATCGCCGTGAACGTCAGCGCACCGGCCGAGGCGAGGCTGATCTCATAGGTTGCCTCGCCGTTGTAGGTTCCAGCATATTCGATCGCGGTGATCTGGAACGGCCCCTCGATGATCCCGAAGCTCGGCACGATCACCTGAAAGCTCTCCACCGTCCCGGCAAAGAAGATCTGGCGCGCGCGGTCGTCCGTCGCGTCGTCCAGAAACACACCCGACCCCGAGACATTGGCCGACCTGACGCCAGCGCCGCCAAGCAGCTCCCGCCAGCCCCCCTGGCTCTCAAGGCTGGTTACATCGACCGTCTCGGCATTGAAGCTGATCCGCGTCGCCCTCAGACCGGCAATGGTCTGAAAGCTGCCGCCACCGGTCAAGTCCAGCTTGACCAGCAATTCCTTCCCGTTCTGGGCAGACATGGCATTTCTCCGAATTATGAAATTCATGCCGCCACTCAGCGGCCTATTTGATCGCCAGATGTTCGATTTGTGCTAGTTGTCTTCGGTACGTGCGCGAAAGACCAGGTCGATCCTGCGCACGTCCCCGGCCTCGACGCGCCGGGCCCGCGCCTTCAGGAACCACAGCCCCACAAGCCGCCCGCGGGCCAGTACCAGCTGCGAATCCACCAGGCTGTCCGATATCGCACTTGCAACCGTCTTGGCCGTCTGAAAGCCCGCTTGCGTCGTCACGACGCTGACGACGAACTCATGCAAGGCCCCGCGCGATGTCTGGTCCGACGCATCACGGCTGTCTTCCGGCCCGATCGAGACATAGGTGCCATCGGTCGATCCGGGCGGGGCCGAGTCGTAGATCGCGCTTCCCACAAGCCCGGCAAGAACCGTGTCTGCCGTCAGCCGCTGGAAGACCGCCGCCTGCAACGCCGCTGCTGTTCCGTAACTCATGTCCGGACCTCCTCGCTGGCCTGACAGGCCAGGTAGCGCATCCGTCCGTCGATCTCGGTCACGGCGTGAATGCGATAGACGCGCTCCCCCTCCCGGAACCTCTGCTCGGCCCGCGGTCGCGACGGCGCGCCAGCCGGAGCCGCCCGGACCGTAATCCGCAGTGCCGCCGTCGAGACCGTCACGAACTCCCCCGGCCCCTCGCCTGCCCTCAGCGGTCGCACCTCGGCCCAGAGCTTGCCGCGCTCCACCCAGGTCAGCGACGATCCGCCAGCCCCGTCAGGCACCCGGACCGCCTCTTCGAGCGCCAGCAGACGGTTCAACAGCGGCCTCATCCCCGGTAGCTCCCGAAAGTGCGGATCACGCGCCAGGGCTCGACCAGCGCCTCGACCCCTTGCGGAAGGTTGCGCTGCTGGTCTCCGCTTGCATGGCGGTTCTCGTGGTAGTGCGCCGCCAGAAGAAAGCACGCCTGCGCCAGATCGGGCGGCACATCGACCCAGCCCGCCCCAAGTCCGGCGGTAAAGACGACCTCGGCGCTCCCCCCCATCGGGATCGTTGGCAAGTTGCCGGATACGCCCGCAACCACCGGCCGGTGTGCGTCCTCGATCAGCCGGAATTGAATGACCGGCACCGGCGACGACACACCCGCCGCATCGCGCAACGAGACCGAAGTGATCGCGGTCACCGGCGCAACCGGCAGGGCCTGCCGCTCGCGTTGCCCCCAGGCCTCCACCACCAGCCGGAAGTCGCGCTCGAGCAGGATCTTCCCGCTCCGCCGCTCGATCGCCGCAATCGCCGATCGCAAGATCGTCTCCAGCAGACCGTCCTGAACCCCGTCATCGGCAAAGCCGGTTCCAAGGCGCAGGTGCTCGCGGAACGCAGCAAGGGGCAGATCGCCCGTCGCCACAGGTGAGAGTTCATTCCAGATCATGTCGGCCTCGTTCGCGTTCCGGTTTCAGCTGGCGACAGGGGGCGCGCGCGTGACCAAGGCCTGCGCGCACCCCGATCCTTACGAAACCGCGAACTTCAACAGCTTGATCGCGGCAAAGTCCGAGATGTCGCCGCCGACGCGCTTGGAGGCATAGAACAGCACATGCGGCTTGGCCGAGAACGGATCGCGCAGCACCCGCAGGTCGGGACGCTCCGCAACGGTGTAACCCGCGCGGAAGTCGCCGAAAGCAATCGCATAGGCGTTCGCCGCGATGTCGGGCATGTCTTCGGCAATCAGAACCGGGTAGCCCATCAGCCGCGCCGGTTCGCCCAGCGTCATCCCGTCCGACCACAGGAACCGCCCGTCGGCATCCTTCATCTTGCGGACAGCGCCGGTCGTCTTCGAGTTCATCACGAAGCTTGCATTCGCGCGGTACTCGGCGTTCAGCGCATAGACCAGGTCGACCACCGCATCTGCGGGGTTCACGGCGGCAAAGTCGCCCGCCGCGCCGGTCGGCACATAGCCCAGCGACCCCCAGGCCCAGGCCGTATCGGTGACCGCGGGATGCGCCAGGAAGCCCTTCGGCTTGTCCACCCCGTCACCGGAAACGAAGGCCGCCGCCTCGGACCGCGCGAAGCGGTTGGCAATGCGCTCGGCCAGCCAGCCCTCGACATCGAAGGCGCTGTCGTCCAGCAGCCGTTGCGAGGCCTTGGGCATCGCCGACAGTTCGTGCAGGCGGATCGAGATGCGCTCGATCACCGGCGTCGCCGTTTCGGTGACGGCCGCCGTCTCGGTCGCCCATCCGGTGCCCACGTCGGTGCGGTCGACCAGCACGTCAAAGCTCGTGGCCTCGACATTCACCACATTGGCGATCTGCCGCAGCGACGCCGTCGACTTCAGGACCGACGCGATCCGGTCCGAGGTCTGGCTGTCCACCAGATAGCCGCCGTCCGCATTCACCGTCGTGTTCAGCGCCTTGCCGTCCAGGACAAGGCCACGCAGGCCGTCGTCGTCGCCCGATCGCAGATAGGCGGCAAAGGCCTTGCGATGCGGCGCGCCCGCGTCCGTCGATCCGGAAAGGGCCGGACGCCCGATGGAAACCGTCTTGCTGTTCAGCGTCATGAGCCGTTCTTCCTGTTGCTGCATCTTGGTTCGCAG
>JBJOQI010000261.1:0-5655 GCA_046050045.1 Pseudomonadota bacterium
GCAGCAGATAGTCGGTTGTTCCCGACAGTTCCTTCAGGTTGCGTAGAATGACGAGCGCCTGCGCCGGTAGCGGCACCTTGTGCGGTCTGCGCATTTTCATTCGTTCGCCGGGGATCGACCAGACAGCTGCATCAAAGTCGAATTCGTCCCACCGTGCGAAGCGCAACTCGCCGGGGCGAGGCGCAAGAAGCGCCAGCAACTGAAGTGCCATCCGCGTGACCGCCTGCCCATGAAAGCCGTCAATCGCCCGCATCAGGTTCCCCAGTTTTCCGGGGTCCGTGATTGCGGCGCGGGACTTCGGCTGCGGTCTGATTAGCGCGTCCTTCAGGGCATAGGTCGGATCGGACGTGGCCACTCCGGATGCGACGGCAAAGCGGAATACTGCGCTGATCTTGGCGCGCAACCGTCTGGCTGTCTCGTAGTTGCCTTTGGCTTCGACCTTGCGCAGGCAGCGCAGGACCATCGGCGAAGAGATCTCTGACATCGGCTTTCGCCCGAAGTCAGCGATGGCCATGTCGAGCAGCCATCTGGTCTTCACCGTTGTCGATGCCGCCCGGCCCTCCCTGACGGTCTTGTCGAAGTAGGCAAGGGCCTGCGTCTCGAAGGTCAGCCCGTGCCGCTCCTTCTCCTCGCGCTTCTGATCCTGCTTTGCTGCACTCGGGTCGATGCCCTGCACAACCAACGCGCGCGCCGCATCACGTGCCGCTCGGGCCTTTGCAAGGCTGACCTCTCGATAGGGTCCGACCGATAGCAGCCTCTCCTTGCCATCCCGTCGATACTTGAACTGCCACAAGCGCGAGCCAGTCGGCTTGACCAGCAAGAACAGCCCGTCGAAGTCCGACACCTTGTAGTGCTTCGCACGCGGCTTGAGGTTTCGAATCGCGGCATCGCTCAAGGGCATGGCTGGGGGTATCGCCTTTTCACGGGTTTTCCCGATACCCCCGATAATACCCCCAAACTGGGGTTATCGTGCTGGATCTCCCCGGACCGCATCGGACAAACGAACTGCACGAAACCCTTGTAAACCAAGGATTTCCGGATGTCACCGGGCGATTCTGGAGGTGGAAGGTGGTGCCGGTGAAGGGACTCGAACCCCCGACCCCATCATTACGAATGACGTGCTCTACCAGCTGAGCTACACCGGCCTGGTGGCGCGCCTGATAGCAACAATCATTCCGGGTGTGTAGCCCTATTTTCGGCACTTGCGGCCGGTCTACACCTCGCCTGCGGCCTTGCCGACGACCAGCGGCAGCATCTCGGCTCCGTGCGGCATCTCGCGGGCGTCGTTCGGTGGTTCCTTCCAGACCAGCGTGTCGAAGCCCTGGCAGTTCGAGCAGACCGGCTGCCAGACCGGATGCACGGTCTGGCAGGCCTCGCACAGCCATTGCGGGCCGCGGCTTGCGGTCAGGGCGCGGGTCAGCCAGCCGCGGACGGCGGCATCGTCGCCGCCCTCGCCGCGCTCGATGGCGGCCATGATCGTCAGCACGCGCGCCGTGGGGTGGCTGTCGGACAGGCTGCCCATGGCCCGCCGGGCGGCCGGAAATTCTTCGGCTGCAAGGTTCAGTTCGGCCCGCAGCAGTTGGGTTTCCTCGTGCTCGGGCCTGATCTTCAGCAGTGTCTCGTACCGGCGAAGGCGCTCTGACGGCGATTCGTCGGGCGCGATCTCGGCATAGGCCGCGGCAAGGTCGGGGTGGGGGTTGGCCTCCCATGCCTTGCGCAGCACGCGGTCGGCATATTTCGCCTTGCCGTCGGCAATGTAGCTGCGGGCTGCCATGACGGCCGCCGGGATCAGGTCGGGCGAGGCCTTGTTGGCGGCGATCGCGGCTTCGCGCGCCTCGATCGAGGCGCCCTCGTCGATGACGCCCCGCGCCTCTTGCAGGGCCATCACGGCGTCGCGGCGGCGGTGCACGTCGCGCGGCAGCTGGCCTTGCTTCAGCTTTGCGCCCAGCACCTTGCGCGCGCCCTTCCAGTCGCCGCTCTGCGCCTGCAGCTTCAGCAGCGTATCCTGCACCTCCTGGTGGCGCGGCTTCAGGGCAAAGGCCTTTTCGGCCAGCTTCAGCGCGGTCTCGTGGTCGCCTTCGGCAAGCTTCTGCCGCATCAGCCCGCGGATGCCGACGAAACGGGTCCGGTCGTCCGCCAGCAGGCGCTTGTAGACCTCGGTCGCCGTGCGGGTGTCGCCCGAGAGTTCGGCGGCCTGCGCGCTGACGAGGTTGGTCAGTTCCGGCCGTTGCAGGTACTTCTCGGCCTTTGCGGCCTTGGCCAGCGCCGCCCGCCCCTCGCCCGAGGCGACGGCCATCATGCCGTCGGCCAGGGCCTCGAACCCCTTGCGCTCGCGGTTGCGGTCGAAGTAGCGCGACACGGCGGTCTCGTCGCCGTTGAGAAAGCGCAGGACGGCCACGAACAGACCGACCACCTTCATCAACAGCCAAAGGGCAAGGCACAGAAGCCCGAGCCCGACCAGCGCCTGCAAGGGGCCGAAGCTGAGTTCCAGGTTGCCAAAGACCAGCCGCACCTGGCCGCCGTTTTCCATCACGAAGGCCGCGCCAAGTGCCAAGGCCGCGACCAGCGCGACGAAGATGAGGATGCGGAGGAAGGACCAGACCATGTTGCGCTCAGTCGATCTGGGCCGAGATGTCGGGCAGGGCCGCAAGCGCCGCGAGACGGCGCTGCGCCAGTGCCACCCATTCGGCCATCCGCGCCTTGCCGGCCTCGGGCAGCCCGTCCAGTTCCGCGATGGCCCCGGCGAGGTCGCCCGCGCCAAGGGCAGCCTCGGCCCGTGACAGGACGGCATCGGGGTCGGTCCCGTCGCGGGGGGCCAGCGACCGCGCACCGGACTGGCTTTTCAGGAAGGCGACACTGCGCGACCAGAAACCCTCGCCCGCCGTTTCGCGCAGCGAGATAGACAGGGCATCGCGTGCGGCTTCGGTGAAGGCCCCGGCCAGGGCCGCCTGGGCGGGAATGCCGCCCGACTGCTCGCCCAGCGCGGCCGGAACCTCGACGCCCGTGGCGGCAAGGTCGGCCAGAGCCCCGGCAATCGGCGCACCACTTTCCAGCGCGGCCTCGAGGTGGCTCAGCGCGGCGCGGGCGGCCGCCAGACGGGCGGTCTCGCGCGACGCCTCGGCCAGGCGGGCGGCCTCGGCCTCGACGTCCTTCATCCGGGCAGTGGCGGCTTCGGCGGCGGCAGCGACCTCGGCGCGGATCGCCTCGGTCCCGGCACCACCGGTTCCGATCTGGCTGCGCAGGGCCTCGATGTCGCGCTTCAGCGCCTCGACCGCGGCGGTTGGGGCACCGCCACCGGCAACCGGGCGCGACTCGAGCGCATCGACGCGGCCGGCAAGCCCGCCAAGAGCCTCGCCCTGTGCGGTCCCGGCGGCTTCCAGCACCTGCAACCGAGAGGAAAGGTCGGCAAGCGCCGTTTCGATCCCCGACAGGTCAGGCGCACCTTGCGCCGCGCGCAGCGTTCGGACCTCGCCGTCGAGCGTCTTCAGCAGGGCATCCTGCACCGCATCGGCCTCGGATGTCGTGGCGGCGGGGGGCAGGATCAGCGACTGCAGGCCTTCAGGCAAGCGCGGCAGGGCATAGACGGTCGCCCCCACCCCGACCAGCGCCGCGAGGGCTCCGCCAAGAAGCACCGAAAGCCCCCGGCGGCGCGGAGGCGGGGCGGACGCCTTGAGGGCATCAGAG
The DNA here is from genome assembly GCA_046050045.1 of Pseudomonadota bacterium. Lineage (GTDB taxonomy): Bacteria > Pseudomonadota > Alphaproteobacteria > Rhodobacterales > Rhodobacteraceae > JAOADN01. The sequence continues at coordinate 3,685 of JBJOQI010000261.1, forward strand.
GGAGGGGCACGAAAACTGCCGGATGGCTCCGGCATTGGATCGGGTTCGGGCAGCACCACTTCGGCCAGCGACTCGGGCGTGTCGGCTGCATCCTCGTTTGTGATCACATCGGGCTGGTCGGTCTTGCGGATGCGTGCCAATCTTCCCTCTCCAGCCGGTCGCCCCGATGGGGCATGGGGTGCTAGGCCAATCTAGTCGCTGCCGCCTGTCGTCTCAACCCTCAAGGACTGCGGCAATAAGGTCGAGCATGGCGGGGCTGTCGGGCGTTTCCGCGACAGACAGACGGGCGCCGGGGAAGTGGCCAGCCGCGTCAGCGACAGCGGGGCTGATGGCCAGGATATCGAGCCGCGCGGAATGGCCGGCCGCCGCCGTGCGGAACCGGCGCGCCGCGAGGGCCGAGAAAAGCGGCACGATCACCCGCCGGTCGCCCGCAAGCGCTTGTGTGGCCGGAGCAGTCAGGTCGCTGGCGATCTGGTCATAGATGACCTGCGCGGCGATGGTCAGGCCGGCCGAAAACAGGGTCTCTTCCAGCGGAAATGCGGTCACCCGCCCGCGAAGATACATTAGCCTGCCCCGGTCCCCGCTGGCCGCGATCGCGGCGGCAAGCCCGGCTGCATCCCCCGGCCCCTGCCGCACCGTCAGACCCGCTTGCCGTGCCGCAGCCGCCGTGCGCGGACCGACGACCCAGGCGGGAATGTCGCGCCGGGGGCTTTGGGCGGCGAAGACCTCGATTGCGCGTTCCGACGTCAAGATCAGCCCGGTGCAATCGTCGAGTGGCGGGATCCCGCCAAGCGGGACGATCCGGGTCAGCGGCGCGATCAGGCATTCGATCCGGTTGCCGAAACGGCCCGCGGCCTCATGGGCAAAGCGCCCGGCGGCGGGCTCGGGCCGGGTGACCAGAAGGATGGGGCGTTCAGGCGCCATGGACCGTCCCGGGATTGAAGCCATGCCCCCCGGGTGTTACCTGCGCCGGAAGGGGTGCGCAACGGGCGCAGAACGGTCGGGCGGAATGAGCGGGCAGACCATCACCATCCTCGGGCTGGAGAGCAGCTGCGACGACACCGCTGCCGCCGTTGTCCGGCTGGAGGGCGACAGCCCGCGCATCCTGTCTTCGGTCGTGTTGGGGCAGGCTGCCCTGCATGCCCCCTTTGGCGGGGTCGTGCCGGAACTGGCGGCGCGGGCACATGCCGAGAAAATCGACCATTGTGTCGAGGCGGCACTCGCCGAGGCCGGTCTGGACCTTGGCGGCATCGACGCGGTTGCGGTGACAGCGGGGCCGGGGCTGATCGGCGGCGTGCTGTCCGGCGTGATGTGCGCCAAGGGCATTGCGGTAGCCACGGGCAGGCCGCTGATCGGCGTGAACCACCTAGCGGGCCACGCGCTGACGCCGCGGCTGACCGACAACCTGGCCTTTCCCTACCTGATGCTGCTGGTATCCGGCGGGCACTGCCAGTTCCTGATCGCGCATGGTCCCGACCGGTTCGAGCGGCTGGGGGGCACCATCGACGACGCACCGGGCGAGGCTTTCGACAAGGTGGCGAAGCTCTTGGGCCTGCCGCAGCCGGGCGGGCCGCATGTGGAACGCGAGGCGGCACAGGGTGATCCGCGCCGCTTTGCCTTGCCGCGCCCGCTTCTCGACCGCGAAGGGATGGACCTTTCCTTTTCCGGCCTCAAGACGGCCGTTCTGCGCGCCCGCGACGCGCTGGTGGCCGACAAGGGTGGCCTGACAGTGCAGGACCGCGCCGACCTTTGCGCCGGTTTTCAGGCCGCGGTCGCCGATGTGCTGGCCGAAAAGTCGCGCCGCGCCATCGCAGCCTACATGTCGCTTGCCCCCGCTGCCCCGGCCTTTGCCGTTGCGGGCGGTGTCGCGGCCAATACGGTCCTGCGCGGACGGCTGCTCGACCTCTGCTCTGTGGCCGGCGTCAGGTTTGTCGCGCCACCGCTGGCGCTGTGCACCGACAATGCGGCTAT
>JBJOQI010000262.1:0-6311 GCA_046050045.1 Pseudomonadota bacterium
ATCGAGCTGTCGAAGTCGAACATCCTGCTGATCGGCCCGACGGGCTGCGGCAAGACGCTGCTGGCGCAGACGCTGGCGCGCATCCTTGACGTGCCCTTCACCATGGCCGACGCGACCACGCTGACCGAGGCGGGCTATGTCGGCGAGGATGTTGAAAACATCATCCTGAAGCTGCTTCAGGCCAGCGAATACAACGTCGAACGCGCACAGCGCGGCATCGTCTACATCGACGAGGTCGACAAGATCACGCGCAAGTCCGACAACCCCTCGATCACGCGCGACGTGTCGGGAGAAGGGGTGCAGCAGGCGCTGCTGAAGATCATGGAAGGCACCGTGGCCAGCGTGCCGCCGCAAGGGGGGCGCAAGCACCCGCAGCAGGAATTCCTGCAGGTGGACACCACGAACATCCTGTTCATCTGCGGCGGTGCCTTTGCGGGGCTCGAACGGATCATCGCGATGCGCAACAAGGGCAGCGCGATGGGCTTCGGCGCGGACGTCAAGAAGAACGACGAACGTTCGGTCGGCGACCTGTTCAAGGAACTGGAGCCCGAAGACCTGCTGAAGTTCGGCCTGATCCCGGAGTTCGTCGGCCGTCTGCCCGTGATCGCCACGCTGACCGATCTGGACGAGGATGCGCTGGTCAAGATCCTGACCGAGCCGAAGAACGCTCTGGTCAAGCAGTACCAGCGCCTGTTCGAGCTTGAGGACGTGAAGCTGACCTTCACCGACGATGCGCTGACCGCCATCGCGCGGCGGGCGATCAAGCGCAAGACCGGCGCACGGGGCCTGCGGTCGATCATGGAAGACATCCTTCTGGACACCATGTTCGAGCTTCCGGGCCTGCGTTCGGTCGAGGAAGTGGTGGTCAATCAGGAGGCTGTCGACACGACGACGGCCAAGCCCCTGCTGATTCATGCCGAAACCAAGAAGGGCGCGACGGCGACCGCCAGCTGACATCGGCAAATCGCAGTCCGGGCTCTGGACCTTGGGGTTCCGGGCTGTATAAGGAACGCGCGCCCTGCACCGGAGAGCATCCCGATGAAATTCCTGCTTCGCATCCTGACCTGGTGGAACGGCCAGACGATCGGCACGCAGTTCTACACCGCGCGCAAGGGCGTGAGGGTCGGCGAGGATGCGCAGGGCAACCTCTATTACCAGACCCGCGACGGCAAGCGGCGCTGGGTCATCTACAACGGCGAGAGCGAGGCAAGCCGCGTCAGCCCGGAATGGCATGGCTGGCTGCACCATACCTGGGACGAGCCGCCGACCCGGCAGCCGGTGAAGCACAAGGCCTGGGAAAAGCCGCACGAGGCGAACCTGACGGGGTCCGCGTCGGCCTATGCCCCGCCTGGCTCGATCCGCCGGGGTGCGCCGGCTGACCGGCGCGACTACGAGGCCTGGGTTCCGGAATAGGCGCATGTCGCACGATACGACAGAGGTTCTGACGGGCGCCGCGGTCCTTGCCGTGGCGCTTGGCTTTGCGGGCTACCTCGCATCGGGCGCGGGCTACGGAACCTCGACCGACAGCTATCAGCTGAAGGCCAGCTTCCGGTCGGTCGAGGGCGTGACGGTCGGAACCGACGTGCGCCTTGCGGGCGTCAAGGTCGGGACGGTGACCGCCCTGGCGCTGGACCCGGCGACCTTCTACGCTGATGCGACGATCAGCCTGCGCAAGGATGTGCTGCTGCCCGACGACAGTTCGATCCTGATCTCGTCCGAAGGTCTGCTTGGCGGCAGCTTTGTCGAGCTTTCGCCAGGCGGCAGCCCGGACAATCTTGCAGCCGGTGACGAGATCGAGGACACGCAGGGCGCGGTCAGCGTGGTGTCGCTGCTGATGAAGTTCGTCTCGGGCAGCGACGGGGCGACAGAGTGATCTGTCGGGTTGCGCTTGCCGTGATGCTGGCCGCGGCTCCCGCCGAGGCGCAGGATGTGGCAAGCTCGACCGGAGCCATTCTTCGCGGATTGGACAAGATCACGGGCGAGACCATCGACCTGACCCTGGCCGTCGGTGATACGCAGTCCTTCGGCAGGCTGGCCGTGTCGCTGACCGACTGCCGCTATCCGGTGAACGATCCGGCGTCCAATGCCTATGCCCAGATGATCATTTTCGAAGAGGGCGCCGAGACGCCCGTGTTCGATGGGTGGATGATTGCATCCAGCCCGGCGCTGAGCGCGCTGGATCACCCGCGCTATGACGTCTGGGTTCTGCGCTGCGCCAATACCTGATCGGGCGTGGCCGGGGGCGGGCGGGTGAAGTCGGCCTCTGCCCGGATCGCCTCGGCCAGCTGCTCGCGATAGGCCGCGCGCGGAATCTCGACACCGCCCAGCGTTTCGAGATGGCTGGTCAGGAACTGCGTGTCGAACAGCCGGAACCCGCCACGGCGAAGCCGGTCGACGAGATAGGCCATCGCCACCTTTGAGGCGTCGGTCTTTCGCGAGAACATGCTTTCCCCGAAGAAGGCCGCGCCCAGCGTCACCCCGAATATTCCGCCGGCAAGGCCGTCGTCGTCCCATGCCTCGACCGAATGGGCGCGTCCGGCGGCGTGAAGCCGCAGATAGAGGTCACGCAAGGGGCGGTTGATCCAGGTCACCGGCCTTTCCGCGCAGCCGTCAAGAACGGCGTCGAAGTGGAAGTTGGTTCGAATTGTGAAAGTCTCGGCACGAATCTTTGCCGAAAGGCTGCGAGAGATGTGGAATCTGTCCAAGGGAATGATGCCGCGTTGCTGCGGGTCGACCCAATGCAGGGTGTCGTCATGCTGCGACTCGGCCATCGGGAAAATGCCCTGGGCGTAGCCGGAAAGAAGAAGGGCGGGGGTCAGCTGCAATTCGGGGTTCTCACCCTGGCTTTGGCAACCTGCGGCGTGGCTGTCCCGGAACTATGCCCGCGGTCGCAGGAAAGCGCAAACGCCGGAAGGATGTTCCGGCGTCCGGCAGGTCACGGGCAGTCCGGGGTCAGTGCGCGAAGGTCGCGGCCAGCCACTTTTCCAGCCAGTGGATGTTGTAGTCGCCCGACAGAAGATCGGGTTCCTCGAGCAGCGCGTGGAACAGCGGTATCGTCGTCTCGACCCCCTGACCATCAACGATGATCTCGCCCAGTGCGCGCTTCAGGCGGGCCAGCGCCTCGGGGCGGTCCCGCCCGTGGACGATCAGCTTGCCGATCAGCGAGTCGTAGTAGGGCGGGATCGTGTAACCGTCATAGAGCGCCGAATCGATCCGCACGCCGGGGCCGCCGGGCGCGTGGAACTGGGTGATCTTGCCGGGGCGCGGCACGAAGTCCGGCACCTTTTCGGCATTGATCCGCACCTCGATCGCGTGGCCGCGGATCGTCAGGTCTTCCTGTCTGAATTCCATCGGCAGGCCGGCGGCAACGCGGATCTGCTCGCGTACCAGATCCACCCCGAAGATGCCTTCGGTCACCGGGTGTTCGACCTGCAGGCGGGTGTTCATCTCGATGAAATAGAACTCGCCGTCTTCATAGAGGAACTCGATCGTGCCGGCGCCGATGTAGTTGATCGCGGCCACGGCGTCCGAGCAGATCTTGCCGATCTTCGCCCGGGTCTTGGCGTCGATCACCGGGCCGGGGGCTTCCTCGAACACCTTCTGGTGGCGGCGCTGCAGCGAGCAGTCGCGTTCGCCCAGATGGACGGCGCGGCCCTTGCCGTCGCCAAAGACCTGGATCTCGATATGGCGGGGGCGCTGGAGGTATTTCTCCATGTAGACTTCGTCATTGCCGAAAGCGGCCTTGGCCTCACTGCGGGCGGTGCGGAAGGCGATTTCCAGCTCGTCCTCGGTCCGGGCGACCTTCATGCCGCGCCCGCCGCCGCCGGCGGTGGCCTTGATGATGACGGGGTACTTGATCTCGGCCGCGACCTTCTTTGCGGTCTCGAAGTCCGGCACGCCGCCATCCGAGCCCGGCACGACCGGAATGCCCAGCCGCTTGGCCGTGTCCTTGGCGGTGATCTTGTCGCCCATGATGCGGATATGTTCCGCCGAGGGGCCGATGAAGGTGATGCCGTGGTCTTCCAGCACCTGCACGAAGTTCGCGTTTTCCGACAGGAAGCCGTAGCCCGGGTGGATCGCCTGCGCGCCGGTGATCTCGCAGGCAGAGACGATGGCGGGCACCGACAGGTAGCTTTGCGACGACGGATTGGGGCCGATGCAGACGCTTTCGTCGGCCATCCGCACATGCATCGCGTCGGCATCGGCGGTGGAATGCACCGCGACCGACTTGATGCCCATCTCGCGGCAGGCGCGTACGACGCGGAGCGCGATCTCGCCCCGGTTCGCGATCAGGATTTTTTCAAACATCGGCCACCCTCACTCGATGATGAGCAGCGGCGCGCCGTATTCGACGGGGCTGCCATCCTCGACGAGGATGCGCTTGACGGTCCCGGCGCGCGGCGCGGGGATGTGGTTCATGGTCTTCATCGCCTCGATGATCAGGACGGTCTGACCCTCTTTCACCTGCGCGCCGATGGTGACGAACGGGTCAGAGCCGGGCTCGGCGGCCAGATAGGCCGTGCCGACCATGGGCGAGGTCACGGCACCCGGGTGCGCGGCGGGGTCGCCACCCGCGGCCGGGGCGGCAGCGGCCGCGCCCGGTGTCGCCGGGGCGGCGGGTGCGGCAGGGGCTGCGGGCATCGGTGCCGCCGCATAGGTCGCCACGGGGGCCGGGGCCGCATATTTCGAGACGCGCACGTTCAGGCTGTCGTTCTCGGCATATTCGCGCTTCACCGACAATTCGGCGAGGTCGTTCTTGTTCAGCAACTCGGCCAGAGCCTGAATGAAGGCGACATCGCTTTCATGGGGAGTCATGGTCATGCTTTTCCTCGATCGGTCCCTGTGGCGGTCCTGCATTTGCCCGTCGTTTCAGCGCGGGCCTGCCACCTCTGGCCGCTTATACGCGGGATGTTCGGGCGAGGAAAGCCGCGAGATGGGGCGAAGTGTTAGCGGTCACGGCCTGCCTGCGCGGAACCAAAATTTACCGTTTGATAAAAAAACAGACCTGTGGCAGCGTTTGTCAAAAGGACAAGCCAGGGAGGTCGTCAGCGACCATGAGCCAGTTCACTCCGGGCGTTGCGGCGGGGCGTCTTGCGCCGTCGGACTACGAGGCAAACTTTGGTGACATTGCCCCGCGGTTCGACCCGCACGAGGCGCGCGTCGCGGCCGACAGGTGCTACTTCTGCCATGACGCGCCCTGCATGACGGCCTGTCCGACGACGATCGACATTCCGCTGTTCATCCGCCAGATCGCGACCGGCACGGCCGAGGCAGCGGCGAAGACGATCTTTTCGCAGAACATCCTTGGCGGCATGTGCGCCCGCGTCTGCCCGACCGAGCAGCTGTGCGAGGAAGCCTGCGTGCGCGAGGCGGCCGAGGGCAAGCCGGTCGAGATCGGGCGGCTGCAACGCTTTGCGACCGACACGCTGATGGCGGCGGGCGTGCATCCCTTCAGCCGGGCCGCTGCGACGGGCAAGCGGGTTGCCGTGGTGGGAGCGGGCCCGGCGGGCCTGTCGGCGGCGCATCGTCTTGCGATGCACGGGCATGACGTCACCATCTTTGACGAACGGCCCAAGGCCGGGGGACTGAACGAATACGGCATTGCCACCTACAAGACGGCGGGTGGTTTCGCCCAGGCCGAGGTCGAATGGCTACTCAAGATCGGGGGTATCCGGGTCGAGGCGGGCCGGGCGCTTGGCCGCGACATCACGCTTGACGGTCTGCGCCGCGACCATGACGCGGTGGTCCTGGCGATGGGGCTTGCCGGCGTGAACGCGCTGCGCAGCGCCGGCGAGGACAAGCAGAATGTCGTCGATGCGGTCGATTTCATCGCCGGTCTGCGGCAGGCCGCCGACAAGGCCAAGGTGCCGGTCGGGCGCGATGTGGTGGTGATCGGCGGCGGGATGACGGCGATCGACGCGGCCGTGCAGTCGAAGCTGCTCGGGGCCGAGAACGTCACCATCGTCTACCGCCGCGGCAGGTCCGCAATGAGTGCGAGCGTCTATGAGCAGGACCACGCCACCAGCGTCGGCGTGAAGATCATCCACAACGCCGCGCCGGTCGCAATTCACGGCAACGGCACGGCACAGGAAGTCGAGTTCGCCTATGCGACCGAAGGCCCGGACGGGCTGAAACTCGGGGCCGAGACTTTCCGGCTGCGTGCCGATCAGGTGATGAAGGCCATCGGCCAGACGCTTGAGGGCCAACCCGAGGCGCTGGCGCTCGACGGCCGCAAGATCGCCGTCACGGGCGCGGGGCGCACCAGCCTGCCGGGCGTCTGGGCCGCAGGCGACTGCGCAAGCGGCGGCGAG
>JBJOQI010000263.1:0-5732 GCA_046050045.1 Pseudomonadota bacterium
GGCGAGGACTGGACGGCCGGCTGCATCTCGGTCAAGGACCGCGAGATGGAAGAGGTCTATTCGATGGTCAAGGTCGGAACGCCGATCGTCATCGTCCCCTGAGCGCGCCGCTCAGGTCCCGGTCAGCATCGTCCACCAGATCTTGCCGTTCTCTTCCTGGAACCAGGCAAACCCGAGGTTGCGCGCCGCCGGGTCCATGATGACCGCCCGCGTATCGGGCAGCTCCATCCAGGCCGTCAGCGTGTCGATCTCGTTCTCGTAGGTCTCCGAGATGTTCTCGCCCAGCATGATGCCCGCATAGCCGGTCCGCTGGACGCGCAGCAGCGGCGACGACCCGTCGGACCCGAAGTGCCAGGGGCGGTTCTGCACCGCCATGTCGCGCGAATGGGTCGCGGCGGCTGCGTTCAGCTGCGCATTCAGTTGCAGGGGCGCGGCCCCCGCCACCGACCGCAGTTGGTTGATCGAATCCAGGATCTCGAAGGTGATGCGGCTCTCGTCCGCGGGCTTGATCCGGTAGACCTGCGGCAGCGGCAGCCCGTCCGGCCCCAGCTGGGGTTCGGACTGGACGCAAGCCGAAAGGGCAAGGGCGGAAATCAGGAAAAGGCCGGTCAGACGCATCATATTCGGGGTTCCGAAGCTGTTCAGCGATGTCCTTTATCCTCTCGCGCCGAAAGGGGCAAACGGGTTTGGCCGGGCGGCGGGGTCTTGCTGACGGCAGTTTGAATTGGCGGCGCGCGTGCCGGGCAGTATTGTGCCGGGCGGGCGTTTGCAGGATAAGGCCCCGCCCCTTGAACAGGAGAGAAGACGGATGAAATCCGCATCCCCGCTGTCGCGCCGTGGCTTTCTCGGCGCAGCCGCCGCTGGCCTCGGTGCCGCGCTCGGCGCACCTGCGCTTGCGCAGTCAGGCAATGATACCGTCGAGTTCGAGCAGGACCTCGGCTCCAACCTCCGCCGCAACATCTCGAGCTTCCGCTCGTTGCAGTGGCAGCCCTACTTCGAGAACACCAAGGGTGGTGCGATCCTCGTCGACATCACCTCGCGGGCGCTGCACTACTGGTCCGAGGACCAGACGATCTATCGCCTCTATCCCACCAGCGTGCCGCTGACCGAAGACCTGACGCGCCGCGGGCGCACCGCGGTCGTCGACAAGGTGGTGAACCCGCCGTGGCGGCCGACGCCCGCCATGCGCGAACGCAACCCCGAATGGCCCGAACTGGTGGAAGGCGGCGATCCGCTGAACCCGCTGGGAAGCCGCGCGCTGTACCTGTCCTGGCAGTACTACCGCATCCACGGCACCCATGACACGCGCAAGATCGGGCGGCGTTCCTCGAACGGCTGCGTCGGGCTTTACAACGAACATATCGAGGAACTCTTCGGTTATGCCAGCGTCGGAACACAGGTGTTGCTAATTTGACGACACGGCATTTCGTTTGGCTGGCAAGCAACTTGACCCGTTGCATTTTTGCGGACGAGTTGGCTAGACCGTCTTACGAGGTACCGAATGAGAGCCCCGGACATCCTCATTCAATTTTGCCGGGGCGTAGATGGAGAAAATGAAATGAAAAAGATCGCGCTTGCTGCCGCTCTTTCGCTCGCCGCTTCGACCGCCTTCGCTGGTGGCATGGCCGAGCCCGTGATGGAACCGGAAGTCGTCGTCGAAGAAGCTTCGTCGTCGGCCGGCGGCATCGTTCCGCTGCTGCTCCTGCTGCTCGTCGCCGCTGCTGTTGCTTCGGCCGACTGATCTCGGGACATCCCGAACGGAAAGGGACGGTGGTGCACCACCGTCCCTTTTCATTTGTGCCGGCCCGTTCTGACCGGCCGTTTCACCCCGGCCCGCCCGGATCGCCGCGTCAGCCGATCCAGCCGCCCAGGTTCCGCCCGATCACCGCGACCAGCGCCTCGATATGCGCCGGATCGTCGTTCAGGCAGGGGATGTAGGTAAAGCTCTCGCCCCCGGCATGCAGGAAGGCCTCGCGGATTTCGCCGTTGATCTCTTCCAGCGTCTCGATGCAGTCGGCCGAGAATGCCGGCGAGATCACCGCGATGTTGCGCTTTCCCGCCTTGGCCAGTTCCGCCACATGCTCGACGGTATAGGGCTTCAGCCACTCCTCCGGCCCGAAAACCGACTGGAAGGTCGTGTCGATCGCGCCCTTCTCCCATCCCAGCCGTTCCCGCAACAGGCGCGAGGTCTTCTGGCACTGGCAATGGTAGGGGTCGCCCTCCATCAGATAGCGCTTCGGCATCCCGTGGTATGAGGCGACCAGCACATCCGGCCGCCGGGGCAGGGTGGCATAGACCCGCTCGACCGAGGCCGCGAGCGCACCGATGTACAGCGGGTCGTCGAAATACTCCGCCGCCGTCCGCACCGCGGGCTGACGCTTTTCCTTCATCAGCGCGCGAAAGAACTGGTCGTTCGCCGTAGCCGAGGTTGCCCCGGCGTACTGCGGGTAAAGCGGCAGGAACAGGATCTTTTCGCAGCCCGCATCAACCATCCGCCGCACCACGCTTTCGGTCGAGGGGTTGCCATAGCGCATGCAGAACTCGACCATCACGCCGTCGCCGAAGCGCCCTTTCACCGCGCTGCGCAGCTTTTCGACCTGCGCCCTGGTGATCGTCATCAGCGGACTTTCGTTCGCCTCGTGGTTCCAGATCGACTTGTAGTTCCGCCCCGAGGTGAAGGGGCGCTTCGACAGGATCACCAGCTGCAAAAGTGGCTGCCACTTCCAGGGCGCATAGTCGATCACCCGGCGATCGGACAGGAATTCCGACAGATAGCGCCGCATCGGCCAGTAGTCGTAGCTGTCCGGCGTGCCGAGATTCGCGACCAGAACCCCGATCCGCGCCGGTTTCACGGGCGGGTGGTCCTTGGGTGCATGCGCCAGCCGGTCGGTGTTCATGTCCTGCATCCTTCTACGTCCTGCCCGCCGGTCGAGATAACGGTGCCCCGGCCCGGGTCAATCCCCTCCGCCGCCCGGACTTTCGCCAAGCGGCACTTCCCGGGCGTTCAGCGCATCGGCCAGACGGGCGGCGGCCGATCCCGGGCGCAGCGGTTTCTGCTGGCCGGGGGCAGGGGCCCAGCCGGTCAGCCAGATCGTCTCGACCGTCGCGGGCAGCAGTCCCCCGGCATCGGCAAAGGCGCCGGCATAGCGCCGCGCCGCCTCTGCCAGAAAGCGCCGCGACAGGGGCCGGCTGTCGCGCGCGGCAAGCGCATTCGTCTCGCCCATGCCGCGCAGGTCGCGGAACAGGCCCCGCAGGTCCCGGTACCTGATCGTGCGCAGGTCGGAATCGGCCACGGGCAGGGCCAGTCCCGCGCGCTGCAGCACCGCGCCAAGGTCGCGGATCTCGGCCATCGGCACGACGCGGGGCGACAGTCCGCCGGACATCGCGGCCTCGGTCTCGGCCAGGACGCTGCGCAACTCGTTCAGGCTGCGCCCACCGAAGCTGGCGCACAGGAACAGCCCGTCCGGGGCCAGCGCGCGGCGGCATTGCACGATCTGCCCCACCGGATCGTCGGCCCAATGCAGGGCAAGCGCATGGATCACAAGATCGTGAGCGCCCTCATCCAGCGCCAGCACCGGATCATCGGCAACGATCCTCGCCTGCGGGAAACGCGCCGACCAGTAACCCGGAAATCCGGTCACCACGGCGATCCGCGTAAACCTTCGGTTAACCTCGCTCAGTCTCTCGTCGATCTCGTCGGCAACGGCATCGAACAGGAAAGTCTCGGGGCCCGACCGGGCCGCGCGGCGGCGATGCGCCTCAAGCAGGGGTCTGTCGGCAAGTTTGGGCAGGGATGTCATGGCGGCGAACCTTAGTTTTCTCGCGCGCGGATTGCAAAGCGCCTCGGCGCTGCTGTTCGACACCACTTGCATCGCCTGCGGCGAGACGGTGGATGGCCCCGATTCGCTCTGCGGCCCCTGCTGGCGGGATACGCGCTTCATCCGGGGCCTCGTCTGCGACCTCTGCGGCACGCCGCTTCCGGGCGAGGACGACGGACGGGCCGAATACTGCGACGACTGCCTGACAATCGCGCGGCCCTGGGCGCGCGGACGGGCGGCGCTGCTCTATGCCGGAACCGGACGGTCGCTGGTGCTGGCGTTGAAACACGCCGACCGGCCCGACCTCGCCCCGGTGCTCGGGCGCTGGCTGGCAGCCGCCGCGGCCCCGATCCTCGGCCCGGGCAGCCTTGTCCTTCCGGTCCCGTTGCACCGCTTCAGGCTGCTGCGCCGCCGCTACAACCAGGCGGCCGAACTTGCGCGGGTGGTGGCGTGGGTACACGGCATTCCCTGCTGCCCCGACGGCCTGCGCCGCAGCCGCCGGACCCCCTCGCAGGACGGGCGCGACCGCGACCAGCGATTCGCCAATCTGGCCGGGGCACTGACGGTTCCCCCGGCGCGGCGCGACCGGATCGCGGGACGCGACGTCCTTCTGGTCGATGACGTGATGACCTCGGGCGCGACCTTCGCCGCCGCGGCCGAGGCCTGCCATGCAGCCGGCGCAAGCTCGGTATCCGTCCTGGCGCTGGCGCGCGTTGCGAAGGATGCCTAAATCCCTATAGTCCGTCGGACGAAAGGATGGCCCCCGATGCAACGCGTCGAAATCTACACCACGCCCTGGTGCCCCTATTGCGTCGCGGCCAAGCGGCTGCTCAGCCGCAAGGGCGTGACGTTCGAGGAAACCGACGTCTCCGACAGCGTCCATGCCCGGCAACGCATGATGACGCGGGCAAACGGCCGCCATACCGTTCCGCAGATCTTCATCGGCGGCAGGCATGTCGGCGGGTCCGACGACCTGCATGCCCTCGACCGCGACGGCAAGCTCGATGCCATGCTTCAGGGCTGAGGGGTGAAGGCCGCGCTGGTCCAGCTGTCGGTCGGCGACGACCCTGCCGCGAACCTTCCGGTCACGCTCGATCTCGTTCGTAAGGCCGCCGCCGCGGGTGCGGGCTTCGTGCTCACGCCCGAGATGACCAACGCCCTCTCCTCGGACCGCGACCACCAGCGCCGCGTCTTTGCAATGGAAGAGGCCGACGAAACCCTTCGCGCCCTGCGGTCCGAGGCGCAGGCGCGGGGGATCTGGCTGCTGATCGGCTCGCTCGGCCTGCTGACGGGCGATGCCGACGGGCGTTTCGCCAACCGCTCCTTCCTGATCGCGCCGGATGGGTCGGTGGCCGCGCGCTATGACAAGATCCACATGTTCGACGTCGATGTCAGCCCGACCGAGCAGTACCGCGAATCCTCGGGCTACCGGCCCGGGGCGCGGGCCGTTCTGGCCAGAACGCCCTTCGCGGCCATCGGCATGACGGTCTGCTATGACCTGCGCTTTGCCTACCTGCACCGCGCCCTGGCGCGGGCGGGGGCCGAGGTTCTGACCGTGCCCGCCGCCTTCAACGACACGACCGGCGCCGCCCACTGGGAGCCGCTCCTGCGCGCCCGCGCGATCGAGACGGGCTGTTTCGTGCTCGCCCCGGCCCAATGTGGCACCCACGCCGCGCACAACGGCCGCCCGCGCCGGACGCATGGCCATTCGCTCGCCGTTTCACCCTGGGGCGAGGTTCTGGCCGATGGCGGCACCGGCGTCGGGGTCACGCTGGTCGATCTCGACCTGGCCGAGGTCGCCCGCGCCCGCGCCCGCATCCCGGCGCTGACCCACGACCGCGCCTTCGAAGGCCCGCTGCCGTGACCGACCCCGTCGAAGCCCTTGCGGCGCTACTGTTCTCGTAAGTCTTCATG
>JBJOQI010000264.1:0-5793 GCA_046050045.1 Pseudomonadota bacterium
GGGCCATCGTCACGGCGATCTCGACCCTCGCGGGGCCTGCGCATGGCGGCGCGGCCGAGGACGTGATGAAGATGGTCCACGAGATCGGCGCGCCCGAGAACGCCGCCGCCTATGTCGCGGCGAAACGTGCGGCAAAAGAGGCGGTCACCGGCTTCGGCCACCGCGTCTACCGCGCCGAGGATCCGCGCGCCCGCCACATGCGCGAAGGCGTGCGCAGGCTTGGCGCCGAGATGGGCGAGCCGAAGTGGTTCGCGATCCTGCAGGCCGTGGTCGAGGCGATGAAGCCCTATGCGCGCCACGGGCTGAACGTGAACGTCGATTTCTATTCCGGCGTCGTCTACCAGCTGCACGGGATTCCGATGGACCTCTATGTCCCGATCTTTGCCATCGGGCGGATGCCGGGCTGGGTGATCCAGTGCATCGAGCAGCGCCGGTCGAACATCCTGATCCGCCCGCTGACCGTCTACAACGGGCCCGAGCCGCGCGGCTGGGTTGCGCTGGCGGATCGTTAGGAACGGCTTTCCATGATCCCGCGAATGGCCGGAACCCGTTCCCGGAATGGCCGCGAAAAACCGGACGGTTGGTCGCAAAACGGCTTGCCTGACAGGGCTTTGGCAGGCGAGGGTGGGGCATGAGCCACCCCGCCCCAAAGATCGACCTGTCGCCCCGCATCTCGGACGAGGTGCGCAAGACCACTTGCTACATGTGCGCCTGCCGCTGCGGGATCAACGTGCACCTGACGTCCGGCAAGGTGACCTATATCGAGGGCAACCGCGACCATCCGATCAACAAGGGCGTGCTGTGCGCCAAGGGGGCCAGCGGCATCAAGCAGGTGACGGCACCGTCGCGCCTGACCTCGCCCATGCGCCGCGTCGGGCCGCGCGGGTCGGGGGCCTTCGAGAAGATCAGCTGGGACGAGGCGATGGGGCTCGCCGTGCAATGGCTCGCCCCGCTGCGCCGCTCTGCGCCCGAGAAGTTCGCCTTCTTCACCGGGCGCGACCAGTCGCAGAGCTTTACCGGCTACTGGGCGCAGTCCTTCGGCACGCCCAACTTTGCCGCGCATGGCGGGTTCTGTTCGGTCAACATGGCGGCGGCCGGCATCTACACGATGGGCGGCGCCTTCTGGGAATTCGGCCACCCCGACTGGGACCGGACCGAACTGTTCATCCTGTTCGGCGTGGCCGAGGACCATGACAGCAACCCGATCAAGATGGGGATCGGCAAGCTGAAGGCCCGCGGCGCGCGGATGATCGGGGTGAACCCGATCCGCACCGGCTACAACGCGGTGGCAGACGACTGGTACGGGATCACGCCGGGGACAGACGGGCTGTTGATCCTGTCGCTGATCCATTGCCTGGTCGAGGCGGGCAGGATCGACCTGGGCTACATCGCCGCCTACACCAACGCCCCCTGCCTGATCGAAATCCGCGCGGGCGAGGAAAAGGGCCTGCTGTTGCGCGACGACCTCGGCAAGGCGCTGGTCGTGGACCGGCGCACGGGCGACCTGGTGCCCTTCGACATGGCGGGGGTCGAGCCGGACCTGGGCGCCACCCATCGCGGCTGCCGGACGGTCTTTGCCCATATGGTCGAGCGCTACCTCAAGCCCGAGTTCGCGCCCGAAGCCGTCGCCGACCGCTGCGGCATCCCGGCGACGCGGATCAGGGGGTTGGCGGCAGAGATCGCCGACGTGGCCTTCAACCGGACCGTCACGATCGACCAGCCCTGGACCGATTTCCGGGGGCAGCGGCACGAAAGCATGGTCGGCCGCCCGGTCAGCTTCCATGCCATGCGCGGAATCTCGGCCCATTCCAACGGCTTCCAGACCGCGCGCGCGCTGCATGTGCTGCAGATCCTCTTGGGCGCGGTCGAGGTGCCGGGGGGCATGCGCTTCAAGCCGCCATACCCCAAGCCCAGCCACGCCCACCCCACACCGCACAGCTACTATGCGCCGGGGCGCGCGCTTGACGGGCCGCACCTGGGCTTTCCGCAAGGCCCCGAACATCTGGCGCTGAAGCTTGACGACCTGTCGCCGGCGCGCGTCGACAAGGGATTCACCTGGGAAAACCCGCTGTCGGCGCATGGGCTGATGCACATGGTGATCCCGAACGCGGTGGCGGGCGATCCCTACGAGATCGACACGCTGATGCTCTACATGGCGAACATGTCGTGGAATTCCTCGATGAACACTTCCGCCGTGATGGAGATGCTGACGGCGAAACGCGAGGATGGCGAATACCGGATTCCGCGCATCATCTATTCCGACGCCTATGCGTCCGAGATGGTGGCCTATGCCGACCTGATCCTGCCTGACACGACCTACCTGGAACGGCACGACTGCATCAGCCTTCTCGACCGCCCGATCTGCGAGGGCGACCACGCGGCCGACGCGATCCGCTGGCCGGTGGTCGAGCCTGACCGCGATGTGCGGGGCTTCCAGTCGGTGCTGGTGGACCTGGCAGGCAGGCTCGGCCTGCCGAACTTCGTGACGGCAGAGGGCAAGCCGCGCTATCGCGACTATGCCGACTATATCGTGAACCACGAACGCCGCGCCGGGATCGGCCCGCTGATGGGGTTCCGGGGGAACGGCGACGCGGTGGGGCGGGGCGCGCCCAACCCCGAGCAGATCGAACGCTACAAGGAAAACGGCGGCTTCTTCACCGCCCATGTCCCGGACGAGGCGCGCTTCTTCAAGCCCTGGAACCGGGCCTATCAGGACTGGGCGGTCAGCATGGGCTTCTACGACCAGCCCCAGCCCTACCTGTTCCAGATCTACGCCGAACCGATGCGGCGTTTCCAGCTTGCGGCCGAGGGCTATTCCGAACGCCAGCCGCCCGACCGGCTGCGCGGCCGCATCCTGCGCACCATGGACCCGCTGCCCGTCTGGTATCCGCCCTTCGGCGACGAGGCGGGCAAGGACTTTCCGCTGCATGCCCTGACCCAGCGGCCGATGGCGATGTATCACTCCTGGGGCAGCCAGAACGCCTGGCTCAGGCAGATTCACGGGATGAACCCGCTCTATGTGCCGACGAAGGTCTGGCAGGCGCAGGGGTTCGCGGAGGGCGACTGGGCGCGGGTGACTTCGCCCACGGGCCAGATCACGGTGCCGGTCGCGCATATGGCGGCGCTGAACGAACATACCGTCTGGACCTGGAACGCGATCGGCAAGCGCAAGGGGACCTGGGCGCTGGACGAGGCCGCGCCCGAGGCGACGACGGGCTTCCTGCTCAACCACCTGATCCACGAGCTGTTGCCCGCGCGCGGCGATGGGCAGCGCTGGTCGAACTCGGACCCGATCACCGGGCAGGCGGCCTGGTTCGACCTGCGGGTCAGGATCGAAAAGGTCGAAGCGCCCAGCGAAGCGCAGCCCGCCTTTCCGCCGATCCGCTACGAGGGAACCCGATGAGCCTGCCCTTCATCTTGACCGAAATACTCCGGGGGTGCGGGGGCAGAGCCCCCGTTCGTGCGCCATGACCACGCTGCCGCCGAAGACAGACAAGAAACTGGGGCTGGTCATCGACCTTGACACCTGCGTCGGCTGTCAGGCTTGCGTCACCGCCTGCAAGGGCTGGAACGATCAGGGCTATGGGGCGCCGCTGGCCGACGTCGATGCCTATGGGTCGGAACCGGTAGGTACATTTCTCAACCGTGTTCACAGTTTCGAGGTCCAGCCCGAGGCTGGAATTGCACAAATCATACATTTCCCGAGATCCTGCCTGCATTGCGAGGATGCGCCCTGCGTGACGGTCTGCCCGACCGGCGCCAGCTACAAGCGGGCCGAGGATGGCATCGTTCTGGTGAACGAGGACGCCTGCATCGGCTGCGGGCTCTGCGCCTGGGCCTGCCCCTACGGGGCGCGGGAACTCGACCCCGCAGCGGGGGTGATGAAGAAGTGCACGCTCTGCGTCGACCGGATCTACAACGACACCCTGCCCGAGATCGACCGCCAGCCCGCCTGCGTGCGCACCTGCCCGACGGGGGCGCGGCATTTCGGCGATCTGGGCGATCCGGGGTCGGAGGTCAGCCGTCTGGTGGCGGAACGGGGGGGCTATGACCTGACGCCGGACCTTGGCACGAAACCGGTCAACCGCTACCTGCCGCCCCGGCCCAAGGACCGCCCGCAGGAGGCCTCGCCGCTGGCACCCCTGCTCGACATCCAGGCGACGGGCATGGCGGGGTTCCTCGACCGGCTGCTGGGCAGGTTCTGAGATGCATCCCGCACCCTCCGTCATCATCTTCACGACCCTTTCGGGGCTTGGCTTCGGGTTCCTCGCCATGCTCGGCTTCGGGATCAGCCATCCCACGGGGCTGGGTGCGCTGCCGGCCTATGGCCTGGGCTTCGCGCTGGCCGTCGGCGGGCTTGTTGCCTCGACCTTCCACCTTGGCAATCCGCAGCGGGCGCTTCTTGCCTTCAGCCAGTGGCGGACAAGCTGGCTGAGCCGCGAGGGGCTGGCCTCGGTCGCGGCGCTGCTGGTGATGGCGCCGGTGGCGCTGGGCGCGGTGGGCGGGGCATCGCCTGGCCTGCTGGGCGCGATTGCCGGGGCGCTGTGCCTGGGCACGGTCTTCACCACCGCGATGATCTATGCGCAGCTGAAGACCGTTCCGCGCTGGAACCACTGGATGACGCCGGTCGTGTTCCTGCTGTTCGCGCTGGCGGGGGGCGCGATGCTGGCCCCGCTGCGCTGGACCGCGGTGCTGCTGCTTCTGGCCCTGGGGCTGGCGCTCTGGTGGAACTTCCGTGACGGCGACGGGCGGTTCGCGGCACGGGCGCAGACGGCAGGCACCGCGACCGGGCTGGACCGGATCGGCGATGTGCGACTGTTCGCGCCGCCGCACACCGGGCCGAACTACGTGACGAAGGAAATGGTCCATGTCGTGGGGCGCAAGCACGCGGCCAAGCTGCGGGTAATCGCGATCGCCTGCGCGTCGGTCATTCCGGCATTGCTGATCGCGCTGGTCCCGGCGGGTCTGGCCGTCGCGCTGCCTGCCGTCGCGATCCATCTGACCGGGGCCTTCGCCGCGCGCTGGCTGTTCTTTGCCGAGGCCGAGCATGTCGTGGGCCTCTACTACGGGCGTTAGCCGCCCGTAGCGATTTTTCGCAAAAAAATCAGGACTTTGCCCGGTTACTTCAGGTAGGTCATCGGGTCGACGCTGTCGAAGCCCTTGCGCACTTCGAAGTGCAGGAAGGGCGTCGCGCCGCTGCGCACCTTGGCCAGCGTCTGGCCGCGCTTGACCGTGGCCCCCTTGGCGACGCTGATGCCCTCGATGCCGGCATAGACGGTCAGCAGCCCGCCCGCATGGCGCAGGACAAGGATCTGCACCTGTTCGGTATCCTGGGTGATCGAGGCGACGGTGCCGTCGGCGGCGGCGCGCACCGGGCTGCCTGCGCCCGCGCCGATGTCGATGCCGTCGTTCTTGCCCTTCTGGTAGCCGCGGATGATCTTGCCGTCGGCGGGGAAGGCCATCTGGGTCGTCGCCGAGGCGGCGGTCGTCTGCGCGCCGAGGTCGGGGGTGGCGGGCTTGGCCACCGGCTCGGATGCCGGGGCCGGGTTTTCGGCCGGAAGCGGCTTGGACGACGAGGGCGGCAGCGGCGTGGGCGAGCCTTCGCCCGGAGCCGAGGGGATGGCCGTTGCCGCGACCGGCTTCGGCGCGGCGGCGCTGGCGACCGGGATCAGCAGATACTGGCCCTCGCGCACGGCAAGGTCGCTGCCAAGACCGTTCCAGTCGGCCAGGGCCTTGACGTCGACATTGTAGAGCCGTGCGACCGAATAGGCGGTCTCGCCCCGGCCGACCTGA
>JBJOQI010000265.1:0-3623 GCA_046050045.1 Pseudomonadota bacterium
GGACTTCGTCGGGGGAAAGGGTCAGAGCCCCCGCCTTGCCCTGCGCGATGCGCAGGCAATAGGCGCGCGGCAACTCGCCCCGGACCGGGTCTTCGTCGATGTCAGGGGCGCGCACGGCGTGGGGCACAAGGCCCAGCTGCGCAAGCAGTTCGCGCCGGCGCGGCGACCCCGAGCCGAGCACAAGCCGCAGGTGGCGGTCTGCCACCACCTTAGCGGAAGCGATAGTTGATACGTCCCTTGGTCAGGTCGTAGGGCGTCATCTCGACCTGAACCTTGTCGCCCGCGAGAACGCGGATGCGGTTCTTGCGAAGTTTTCCCGCCGTATGCGCAATGATCTCATGGCCGTTTTCCAGCTCGACCCTGAACGTCGCATTCGGCAGGAGTTCCTTCACGACGCCGGGAAATTCGAGCAGTTCTTCCTTGGCCATGTTCACTCCAACACGATTACCCCGCTCGGATCAGCGGGGCGCGCCCTAAATGCGCCTTCGGTTGCCGATTTTCAAGCAGTAAACGTGGCGTGGGCCCCCGTGCCTACAGCCGGCCTTCGGCGCGGATGATCGTCGGGACAAGGCCCGCACCGAAAAGGAGCGCGGACGAGGCATCGTTCCAGACGTGATAGCTGGCCGTCCATTCGGCAGCGCCGGCCACGACGAAGCGCCGCTTCACCTCCGCAACCAGCGCCGAGGCTACGCCTTGCCGCCGGGCAGCCGGAAGGACGGCGATGTGATGCAAAACCCCCCTGCGTCGTGCATGGGTCAGCGCGTCCTGCGGCGTGTCGAGGATCTCGCAGTAGGCATAACCCAGGTCGCCCAGCGCCGGGTCCACCGCCACAAGCGCGAAGTGATCGCTGCGCTCCAGCGCGTCGCGGAACAGGCGCTCGACCTGGGCGGCATCGGTGTCGGCGCGGAAGATGTCGGGACGGTGCCCTGCGTGCAGGTCCTGCACGACCGCATTCAGGGGCACGAGGCGGGCCGCCGTCGCCGATGTAATGACGTCAATTCGCACCGCGCGCCCCCGAAAGCGGGCCGGAAGTCAGGCCCGTTCCGAGTATTCCATAAGGTCGGTGTTGACCACAATCAGCTCGTCCGGCCCGATGAAGGGCGGAACCATCAGACGGACGCCGTTGTCGAGCACGGCGGGCTTGTAGCTGTTGGCGGCGGTCTGACCCCTGACCACCGGTTCCGTCTCGATCACCCGGACGGTCACCTTCTGCGGGATCGCAACGCTCAGCGCCTCTTCGCCGTAGTATTGCACGGTTGCGGTCATGCCATCCTGCAGGAAGGGGCGGCGGTCGCCGAGCAGGTCGGCGTCAAGCTCGGTCTGCTCGAAGGTCTCGCCATCCATAAAGACAAGGCGCCCGTCGGTTTCATAGAGAAACTGCTGGTCCTTGCGGTCAAGGCGCACTTCCTCGACCTTGTCTTCGGACCGGAAGCGTTCGTTCAGCTTGCGGCCGTCGCGCAGGTTCTTCAGCTCGACCTGAGCAAAGGCGCCGCCCTTGCCGGGCTTGACGTGCGCCACCTTCACGGCGGCCCACAGACCTCCGTCGTGGTCAAGGATGAAGCCGGGCTTGATCTCGTTGCCATTGATCTTGGGCATGAATTCTGACCTTTTGTTAGGCTTGTTGTAAGCCGTTTGACCCCTATATATGCCCAGTTGTGCGGCAACATGCAGACTAGATACGGTGGTGCCCTCTGCAAGTCATGCGTCTGTTACATGGCTGCCATGCAGAACGGGAAATACCGAATCACAGGGTTCAGGCCCTATGTAGCCCCACGCCAGCAAACGCAAGACCAATAAGAAAAGGACGCGACATGCGCGATTTCGTTGACGGCACGGCATTCAACTACGAGCAGGGCCAGCGTTCGCGGAAGCTTTTCGCGGCGGTCGTTCTCGCGGCGCTCGACGACGCGATTGCCGATGACAAGAAATACGGCAACGGCCCGGACCAGATTGCCCGCTGGGCACGCTCGCGCGATGGGCGTGAGGTGCTGTCCTGTGCCGGGATCGACCCGAACGAGCGTGTGGTCAAAGGGCTGATGGAATTTGTCTCCAAGGGCGTGCGCACCTCGGTTGCGCTGTCGCGCGAGGAAAGCGAGCGTCGTCACGCTGCCGAGGAAGCCGAAGCCGCCTGACCGCGGCCTCCGGTTGAAATCAAAGGCGCGCCCGGTGGGCGCGCTTTTTGATTCAGGGGGCAGCGATCTGCACTTGCCCGCTTTGGTCCTATTCGAAACTACGGGATTCCAGCACGCGGTTGATCTCGCGGCGGACAAGCTTGCGCACGTTCCGGGTAATCCGTTCACCGAGCGCCCCTTGCAGTTCCTGCCGGATGATCTCGGACACCAGGTCGCGCAGGGCATCCGCGTCGACGAGCGCTTCTTCGCCATCGTCAAACAGGCTGTCGTCGGCAGAGGCGTCGGGTCCGGGCGCTGCTTCGGGCAAAGCCGCCCTGAGAATGCGAGGCGCGCGTGCAGCGTGATCTTCCTGGGCGACAGGGAGTTCCGCGGCCTCTTCGCTCTCTTCTGTGGCCTTGCGGTCGATGTCGCGCGCTGCGGTCAGGTGAATGCGCGGGGTGACAGTGCCAGCAAGAAGCGATGCTGCCCCTGCCGGTGACTCCGCCCCCAGGTCGGGTTCTACCACTTCGCCATCGGCAGATGCCTCATCGATGACAGCCACGCCGTCATCGGGCAGCGATGCGGCGGGCGCGTCCTCTTCATGGCCGTCGATATCGGCAAGCCAAAGGTCTTCCGGGTCGGTCGGCTCTGGCAGCGACAGAACGTCGACGGCAGCCTGAACCTCGGCCTCACCAGCGATCACCCCTTCGGTCAGCGCCGTGTCGAGGTAGTCTTCCCAGGGGCTTGCATCCTGACCTGCCGGGTCGGCAACGACGACCTCCCCGACCAGATCGGGCGCGTCGTCGGCGAACGCCTCGGCAGCCACCGGTTCGGGTTCCACGACGTCGCCAGTGCCAGCGTCGTCGCCTGCCTCGGCGGAGGCCATGTCGGCCACAGGTTCAAAATCCGCCTCGGGCGCGGCTGCCTCTTCCGGCTGGTCGCCGGTGTCTTCTCCGTCAAACATGCGATGCAGGTCATCGCCGCTTTCGCCGGTCGCGAGCGGTTCACCGGTATCGCTCTCAAACTCGCCATCGATGCCCGCAACGGCGGCTTCAAGCTCGCTGATCGTGCGTTCCAGCGAGGCAAGGGCCTCGGTCTCGCCCTCGAGGCCTGCCGCCGAGGCATCAGGGCCGCGCTGCTGCTGCGCCGGGCGTACGGGGATCGGCATGACGGGAATGTTCATGACATCCGGCCCGGCCGACCAGGGCCGCTGCGCCGGTGTGGCGGCAAAGCTCTCGGCCACCCGCTGCGCCGGCGTAAGGACCAGTGCATCGCCGGTTTCGCGGAAACCGGACGGACCAAGGGTCAGGCGCGAAGGGCGCTGGTGCCTCAGGTCTTCGGTCACCAGCCGCCGGATCGACGACAGGACATCTTCAATCTCGGCGTTGCTCATATGACCAATCTGGGCTGCGAATCTGACAGGCTGAAGGGCAATCTATGTCCGGACGGTGTCTGCAACAACCTTGTCCTGTCCATGGGCCCCCAGGCGTCAGTCCTTGCCGATGGCCTTCA
>JBJOQI010000266.1:0-12981 GCA_046050045.1 Pseudomonadota bacterium
ATCCGGTGCTGCTGCTTCTGGTGATCGTCGGCGCGCTGATCGCCCCGCGCTTCCTGACCACGGTCAACCTGGTCAACATCCTGGAACAGGTCAGCGTGCTGGGCCTGACGACGATCGGTCTGACCTTTGTCGTCCTGATCGGACGTCTCGACCTGTCGCTCGAGGGAATCGTCGGCTTTGCCCCCATGCTGGCGGCCGTGATGCTGGTGCCTGAGACGGCGGGTGGCATCGGGATCGAACTTCCGGGCTGGATGGGGTTGATCGTGGCTCTCGGGGCCGCCGGACTAATCGGTGTCTTCAACGGGTTCATGGTGGTCAAGGTCGGGCTGAACCCCTTCATCTCGACGCTCGGACTTCTGGTCCTGCTCCGCGGCGGGGTCCTGATCATCTCGAATGGCCGGTCGATCTATTCGCCCGGCCGGGCCCTGACCTATCTGGGATCCGAACGGTTTCTGGGCGTGCCGGTCTCGGTCTATGTCTTTGCCCTGGTCGCCATCGCGGTCGGGCTGGTGTTCCAGTATCACCGTTATGGCCGCGCGCTATATGCCGTGGGCGGCAACGAAGAGGCCGCGCGCGCCGCCGGGATCAACGTGGACCGGGTGATCTGGTCGGCGTTCATCTTCGCCGCCCTCTTGGCCGGTCTCGCCGGGGTGCTGATGACGGGTCGGCTGGACAGCGCGGTGACAACGCAGGGGGAAGGCATCATATTCTCGGCCTTCGCGGCGGCGGTCATCGGGGGCGTGTCATTGGGCGGCGGCAAGGGCAACATCATTGGCGTCGTCAGCGGGGTGCTGCTGATCGGGGTGATCAACAACCTGCTGACCCTGGCACAGGTTCCGTCATTCTACGTCCAGGCCTCGACCGGCGCGGTCATCGTCGTCGCGGCCGTGCTGACCACACTGGCCAGCCGCCGCTCCAGCGGGATGAAGACCCGTACCTGAGGCGTGCCGACTGGGAATGGAAGGGACCGCGCCATGCTGAAGATGCCGATTGGTTCAACGGGACTGGAAGTTACCCGGATCGGGTTCGGGACAGCACCCCTTGGGGGAATGCCCGATACCTATGGGCACGATGTGACGGAAGAGATGGCCCGGGCGACGGTCAGGGCGATCTTTGACAGTCCGGTGAACCTGATGGACACGTCGCGCAACTATGGTTTCGGGCGGGCAGAGGAACGGATCGGCGCCGTGATTCGTGAACGCGGCAGGCTTCCCGATGGCTTTGTGCTTTCCACGAAGCTTGACCGTGACATGGACACTGGTCGGTTTGATGCGGATCGCGCGCGACAGTCGGCTGATGAGAGCATGGCGGCACTGGGGGTCGACCGGTTCCAGTTGCTGCACCTTCACGACCCCGAGCATTCCCGCGACCTGGACGAGATCCGGCGCCCGGGCGGCGCGATTGACACCCTGTTCCGAATGAAGGACGAGGGCCTGGCCCAGGCTGTCGGACTGGCGATGGGACGGACGGATCTGCTGCTCGATCTGCTGCGCGACTGGCCCTTTGATGTCGTGCTGACGCATAACCGGTTCAGTCTGCTCAACCGGTCCGCCGAGGCGGTGCTGGATGTCTGTGCCGCACGGGGAATTGCCGTCCTGAACGCTGCGCCCTTTGCCGGTGGAATCCTGGCCAAGGGCAGCGGTTCGTTGCGGCGTATCACCTATCAGGAAGCTGACGATGCCGCTTTGAGCCGGGTTCAGGACATCGAGCAGATCTGTGCCAGCCACGACGTTGCGACTGGGGCCGCAGCGCTGCAGTTTTCCCTTCGTGACGTTCGCATTGCATCGACGGTTGTTGGTGTGTCGAACCCGGAGCGGGTGAAGCAAGCGCTCGATTGGGCGGCGGAAGGGATCGCGGATCGGGTGTTTGAGGAACTGTCCATGGTGGAGTTCTCGACACTCGATCCCGAGGCGGATCGGCAATACTCGCCAGGCTGACCGGGCCGTCCGGTGCACGACACACGCCGCAGCGATCCATGCATTGCGGTGGAATTGACAAAGTTCCCTGCAGCCTATTCGATGGGAGTTACGGCAATCCACCGATCGGGAACATGCAATCGGAGTGCAGACCAATGTCGTTTCGACCACCCGAAAGCTACGAAGAGCTGATCAAGCTGATTCACGACCGGTATGACGACATGTCGAAGTCATATCAGAAGATTGCGCTCTACCTGACACAGAACCCCAATGACGTCGCCGTGCTGTCGGTCAACGCGATCGGGGCAAAGTGCGGAATCCACGCGTCGAGCTTCGTGCGATACGCGCAGTCGCTGGGCTACAAGGGGTTCAAGGAACTGCAATCCGTGTTCCAGCGGCGGCTGACCACGGCGGCCCCCGGGTTCGATGCGCGGGTGCGGGCGCTGGCGGCGGAACTGGGCGGCGTCCGGGAAGGCGAAATGGGGTTTCTGGCAGACCTCGTGGCCCGCGATGTCGCCTCTCTGCAGGAGCTGCTGGCCAGCGTTGAACCCGCGGCACTGGCAACGGCGGCCGACCTGATGGAGACGGCGGACACGGTCTACCTGATTGGCCAGCTTCGCTCTGCCCCCGTAGTCGATCTGTTGCGCTACGTGCTGACGATGCTCGGCAAGCGGACCGTGTTGCTGGATGCCAGCGGCGGGCTTGCCACCCACATGGCCAAGGTCGCGCGGCCATCGGATGTCCTGATCGTTGTGTCGTTCCGGTTCTATGCGACCGAGGTCGTGAACGTGGCCGAAGAGACGGCAGCGCGCGGCGTGCCGATCCTGGCCATCACCGACAGCACGCTGTCACCCTATGCAAAGCTGGCGCGGATTCTCTTTGCCGTGCCAGAGCACGAGTACACCTTTTCCCGCAGTCTGGCCGCGCCCATGTGCCTGGCCCAGGCGTTGAGCGTCGCGCTGGCGGCGCGCCTGCAAAAGGATACTGCGGCGCCGCGCATTCCGGTCGTCACAGGGTCATAGGGCCTTTCGGCACCGGCATCCCTTCGGCCACAGCACCCCAGACCGACTGGTCGAAGTTGACGATGGCCCCGGTCATCAGGCCCGCGTCGTCGGAGACGAGGAAGTTCACGGCACGTGCGGCTTCATCGGGGTCGACCAGCCGTCCGAAGGGCAGGGCGGCGGCGGCCTTGGCCTCCCAGTCGGGATCGCCGCCTTGTCCCTGGATTTCGCGTTCGTGGTCTGATGCCATCCAGCCGACGTTCAGCTGATTGACGCGAATACGGTTGGCCATGACCGAAAAGGCCGTGTTGGCGGTGAGCGTCGTCAGCGCGCCCTTGCTGGCGCAATAGGCGTTGATGAAGGGCTGGCCCGCCAGCGCCGAGATCGAGCCGATGTTGCAGATCGCGCCTTCGATGCCCCTGGCAACCATCAGCCGGATCGCCTCCTGCATCAGGAAATAGGGGCCGCGCACGTTGGTCGCGAAGAGCGCGTCAAAGGTTTCGGGCGTCGTGTCGACAATCGTCCCGCGTGCCGTCGAGGCCCCGGCGTTGACCAGCACGTCGACGCGGCCGAACAGCCGGTCGGTTTCGGCGATGACCATCCGGCAATCCTCGACCCGGGAGAAGTCCGCCTTCAGGAAGTGGGCCGGTGTGCCATGTGCCCCGGCGATCTCACCCGCGACGTTGCGCCCACGTTCTGCATTGCGGCCGGTGATGACGATGCCCGCGGCGCCGGCGGCGGCTAGCCGCCGGGCGATGGCGGCACCAAGGCCCTGCGTCGCCCCGGTGACGACACAGACCTTTCTGTCCATCCGGTTCACTGGACGACCTCGTACCCTGCCGCCGCCATCACGCGCAGCAGTTCCTTGTGGCCCTTCTTTGCCATGTCCAGCGGCGGCGACACCTTGGGGTCCTGTTCCGCCTCGACGACGAACCAGCCTTCGTAGCCCTTTGCGGCCAGCGCCTTCACGATGGCTTCGAAATCGAGCGACCCGTCGCCAGGAACGGTGAAGGCCCCTTTCACGACGGCATCAAGGAAGGATTCCCGGGAGCGGTCGAGCCCGTCGACGACAGGGCGGCGGATATCCTTGGTGTGGACGTGGGTGATCCGCTTCCAGTGGTTTTCGATGACCCGCAGGTTGTCGCCGCCGGCAAAGGCCATGTGCCCGGCGTCAAACAGCAGCGGCACGGTCGAGTGCTTCATCAGCAGGTCGAGTTCGGCCTCGGTCTCGATGGCGGCGGCCATGTGGTGGTGATAGCTGATCGCCATGCCGTTGGCCGCGCACCAGTCGGCAAAGTCGCTGATCTTGCGGCCATAGACGGCGATCTCGGCCTCGGTCAGGCGCGGTTTGGTTGCCAGTGGCGCCGATTTCACGCCCTGAACGCTGCGCGCCGTTTCCCCATAGACGATGCAGGGCGCGCCGGCCGCCTTGAAGAAGGCATGCTGGGCCGCGATCCTGTCCTTCTCGGTCTCGATGTCGCCATCGAGGAGCAGGCCCGAGAACCAGCCGCCACAGACCGAAATGCCATACTTCCGCAGGATCGGGCCAAGCTCGGCCATGTCCATCGGAAAGCGGCGGCCTGTCTCCATGCCGGTAAAGCCTGCAACCGAGGCCTGGCGCAGGCATTCTTCAAGGCTGACGTCGTCCGACAGTTCGGCCAGATCGTCGTTCCACCACGCAATCGGCGCGATGCCAAGCTTCGCTTTCATTCTCACACTCCAACGCGCTGCTTGGCGCGGATGACAATCTGGCTTTCGCGGGCCTTGTTCACCGACTCGCGGTTCGAAATCTCGGGCACGCCCACGTCCCAGTCGGCATCTCCGGGCACCCAGGCATAGGCGTCGGTCGCGATGGACAGCACGGTCGTGCGGTCATTGCCCCTGGCCCATTCCAGCGCCGCCTGAAGGTCGGCGAGGCTGTCGCAATGGCGGCTTGCGGCACCCATCGAGGCGGCGTGCGCGGCAAAGTCGACATGCAGCGGGTTGTCCGGGTCGGTGATCCGGCAATCCTTCAGCAGGTTGTTGAAGCCCGGCACACCCTTGAACTGCTGGAGCCGCGAGATCACGGCATATCCGCCGTTGTCGCAGACCACGACGATCATCTTGTGGCCGGACAACACGGTCGAATAGATGTCCGAGTTCATCATCATGTAGGTGCCGTCGCCCAGCATGACGATCGGGGTGCCACCAGGTGCGCCCGGGCCTTCCTGTGCCATGGCGCAGCCCCAGCCGGCCGCGATCTCGTAGCCCATGCAGGAAAAGCCGAATTCCAGGTCGAAGGTGTTCGGGGCCTTGACCCGCCAGCCCTTGGCGACCTCGCCCGGGATGCCCCCGGCGGCGGCGATCAGGGTATCCGTTTCGCCGGCGGACCTGTTCACCACGTTCACGACCTGCGCATAGGTGGGAACAGGTGCGTTGGTCGGGGTCTGGTGTTCGTCCAGCAGTGCGTCCCATTCGGCGAAGAGCGCCTTGGCGTGCGGCAGATGGTCGGCCGGGGCCTTCCAGGCGCCAAGAGCCGAATCCAGTTCGTCCACACCCTCCAAGGCATCGCCGACCACAGCGAGCGCGCGATGCTTCAGTGCGTCGAAGCGGGCCGCGTTGATCGAGATGAACCGGGCATCGCGGGAGAACGCCGTCCAGGACCCGGTGGTGAAGTCCTGCAATCGGGTGCCGATGGCCAGGATGACATCCGCCTCGGCGGCAAGCGCGTTGGCCGAGGTCGACCCGATGATGCCGATGGGCCCGGCGTGGACCGGGTGGTGGTGGGTCAGCCCGCCCTTGCCGGCGATGGTCTCGACGACGGGAATGCCGCGCGCGGCGGCAAAGCGGGCAACAGCCTCTTCGGCACCCGAGTAGCGCACGCCTCCGCCTGCGATGATCAGCGGCTTTTTCGCCGTTTTCAGAAGCGCGGCGGCATTAGCCACGGCCTTGCGGTCGGGCCGGGGGCGGGGAATCGACCAGACCCGTTCCTCGAAGAACTCGACCGGGTAGTCGAAAGCCAGCTCCTGCGTATCCTGCGGCAGGGCGATGAAGGCCGGGCCGCAGTCGGCGGGGTCGAGCATCGCGCCCAGGGCCTGCGGAAGCGAGTGAATGATCTGCGCGGGGTGGGTGATGCGGTCCCAGTAGCGGGTCACCGCCTTGAAGGCATCGTTCACGGTCACGGTCGGATTGTTGAAATGCTCGACCTGCTGCAACACCGGATCGGGCAGGCGGTTGGTGAAGGTGTCGCCCGCGATCAGCAGCACCGGCAGGCGGTTGGCGTGCGCCGTCCCGGCGGCGGTGACCATGTTCAGGGCGCCGGGGCCGATGGACGATGTCGCGATCATGATCTGCCGCCGCCGCTTGGCCTTGGCAAAGCCGATTGCGGCCAGCGCCATCGACTGTTCGTTCTGGCCACGCCAGGTGGGAAGCTGGTCCTGCACGGACTCGAGCGCTTCGGAGAGGCAGGTGACGTTGCCATGGCCGAAGATGCCGAAGACCCCGGCAAAAAGTGGCACGCGGCTTCCGTCGATCTCGGTGAACTGGGCGGTCAGCCATTTCACCAGCGCTTGCGCCATGGTCAAGCGAATCGTCTTGCGGTCCATCCCTGTCTCCTCCTCGTCGAAGCTCTCGTGAACTTAACCCTACGCATTATTAGTTGACAATAGGCGTTCTGCGCAACGAATATTGCTCAACTGAATCGGGAGGAAGACAATGGTCGGGATCGCAGTGCTCAGCTGCGGGCGGAAGGGCGCATCGCATCCAGTAGTGCTTGCGCCCCTTGCCCGCGCCCGGCGCGATGGTGTCTGCGGCATGCAGGACCCTTCCTCGGAAGTGGTTTCCCGGAAAAACGGAGCAGAGGCATCTGCCTCGGTCAAGTCCGGGTTCGCGGAAGCCGTGCTGAAATCCATAGCCGAGGCCCGCGTCGTGGCCATGAAGGAGATTGCCTGATGTATACCCCCTTCGGACTGTTCATTGCAGGCGAATGGCGCAGCAGTGCCGCCGGTGCCACGGCACCCGTGTACAGCCCCGTGACCGAACTGTCGCTGGGCGACTGCCCGGTCGCCGCCGAAACCGATACCGCATCAGCCATCGCGGCGGCCGAACTGGGGTTCAAGGCCTGGGCATCGACAGCCGCCTTCACGCGGGCCGATGCCATGCACCGGATCGCCGACGAGATGCTGCGCCGGACCGACGAGGCCGCCCGCATGATCTCGACCGAGACCGGCAAGCCGATTGCCCAGTCCCAGCGCGAATGGGGTCTGAGCATCGACCAGTTCCGCTGGTACGCCGAAGAGGCGCGTCGCATCTATGGCCGGATTGTCGAAAGCCGGGTTCCGGGCGGGCGGTTCGAGGTCCACCACGAACCGGTGGGCATCGTGGCGGCCTTCACGGCCTGGAACTTCCCGGCTGCATTGATTGCCCGCAAGGTGGCACCTGCCCTCGCGGCGGGCTGTTCCATTGTCGTCCGCCCCTCGTCGCAGACCCCGGGCGTTGCCATGGTGATGGTCGATTGCTGCCGGGCGGGCGGGTTGCCGCCGGGCACGGTGAACCTTGTTGTCGGCCCGACGCCTGCGACCTATGCGCCGCTGATGGCGGACAAGCGGGTGCGCAAGGTCTCGCTCACCGGATCGACGCGGGTCGGCCAGCAGATGATCCGCGACGCGGCGGCGACCCTGAAGAAGGTGTCGATGGAACTGTGTGGCAATGCCCCGGTGATCGTCTTTGACGATGCGGACCTCGAGGCTGCGCTGAACGTGGCCGTGCCGACGAAATTTGCCAACGCCGGTCAGGTCTGCGTGACCGGAGACCGCTTCTACGTGCACGACAGGTTGCATGACGCCTTCGTGGACGGGTTCGTGAAACGCGCGCAGGCCATCAAGCTGGGCGACGGACTCGACGCTTCTGTCGGCATGGGGCCGCTGATCAACGCAGGCCGCGTGGCCGAGATGGAGAAGATCGTCGCCGGCGCGGTCGGCGCGGGCGCGAAGATCGCAACCGGCGGCCAGCGGGCGGCGGGATTCAACGCGGGGCATTTCTATCAGCCAACCGTGCTGACCGACTGCACCGACGACATGGCCGTGATGGCAGAGGAGAACTTCGGCCCGATCGCCGCGATCACCCGCTTTACCGCCGAGGACGAGGTGCTGGCGCGTGCCAATGCCAGCGACATGGGCCTGTCGGCCTATGCCTTTACCCGCGACCCGGCCCGTGCCCGGCGCACGGTGGCGGCGCTGAAGGCAGGGATGGTCGGCATCAACTCCTTCGCCATGGCGGCATCCGAGGCACCCTTCGGCGGGACCAACCATTCCGGCATGGGCCGCGAAGGCGGGACCGAAGGCATCCGCGACTATCTCGACGTGAAGTCCAGCCAGATGGTGTGGGCATGATCGCGAACAAGCTGAAACAGCTTTGGGCCGAAGGACGCCCCACGATCAACGGCTGGTGTTCCATCGGCAATCCCTTCACCGCCGAGATCATGGCCGCGCAGGGCTTTGACTCTGTGACCATCGACATGCAGCACGGCGCGCTGGACTACAGCAGCGTCCTTCCCATGTTCCAGGCGATGCGGGCGAGCGGCGCGGTGCTGATGGCCCGTGTTCCCTGGCTGGAGCCGGGCATCATCATGAAGGCGCTCGATGCCGGGGCCTATGGCATCATCTGCCCGATGGTGAATTCGGCCGAGGACGCGGCGCGGCTGGTCAGCTACATGCGCTATCCGCCGCTGGGCAGCCGCAGCTTCGGACCGACCCGCGTCTCCTTTGCGGCGGGCGCAAACTACGCAGGCGAAGCGAATGATAACATGCTTGCCTTCGCGATGATCGAAACGGCCGAGGGGATGGCGAACCTCGACGCCATTGCCGCAACGCCGGGCCTGGACGGGATCTATGTCGGGCCGGCGGACCTGACCCTGTCGCTGACGGGTGGCCGACTGGCACCCGGGTTTGACCGGGAAGAGCCCGAGATGATCGCCGCCCTGCAAAGGATCGTGGCGGCCTGCAAGGCCAACGGCATCCGCGCGGCCCTGCATTGTGGCACGCCCGACTATGCCGCAAGGGCGATCGGATGGGGCTTTGACATGACGACCGTAGGCGGGGATTCGCGCTTCCTTGCGGCGGCTGCGGGGGCTGCGGTGGCCGGGTTCCGCAAGCTGACCGAGACGGCCGGAGCCAAGGGCGAGAAGGGGGCCTATTGATGCCGCATCTGTTGGTGGCAGGCAAACTGCACCCGTCGGGACTTGCGCTGCTGCGCGCGGCACCCGGCGTGACCTTTGACTATGTCCAGGAGATTTCCGAGGCGAGTTATGCCCCGCTGATCGGCAAGGCGGACGCGCTGGTGATCCGCACCCAGCCGCTTTCGGCCGCGACGGTGGCAGGGGCAGGGCGTCTGAAGGTGGTCTCGCGGCACGGCGTGGGATACGACGCTGTGGACGTGCCCGCGCTGAACGCGCGGAAGATCCCGCTCTGCATCGTGGGCGACGTGAACTCGGCCGGCGTGGCCGAGCACGCGATGATGCTGATCCTTGCGGCGTCACACCAACTGATTGCCGCCGACCGGGCGACGCGCGGCGGCAATTGGGGATGGCGCAATGGCCTGCAGACCCATGAGGTTGCGGGCAAGCGCCTGCTGAGCGGGGGGTTCGGGCGGATCGGGCGGCATCTGGCCGGCCTGGCGCGCGCGTTCGGGATGCAGGTTCACGCCCATGACCCCTTTATCCCCGAGACGGCGTGGCCTGACCTTGCCGTCCGCGAGCCCGACCTTGCGTCGGCGCTTGCGGGGGCGGACGTTGTCTCGCTGCACCTGCCGCGGGCCGACCGCACCCTGTTGGGCGCGGCGGAACTGGCCTTGATGAAATCCACGGCCGTTGTCGTGAACACGGCGCGCGGCGGTCTGATCGACGAGATGGCCCTTGCC
This sequence comes from Pseudomonadota bacterium, assembly GCA_046050045.1. Lineage (GTDB taxonomy): Bacteria > Pseudomonadota > Alphaproteobacteria > Rhodobacterales > Rhodobacteraceae > JAOADN01. The sequence continues at coordinate 9,812 of JBJOQI010000266.1, forward strand.
GACGCGCTGCGCGCGGGCCGCCTTGGCGGGGCAGGGATCGAGGTTTTCGTGGCCGAGCCGCCGGGTGACGATCATCCGCTATTTGGCATCGAACAGGCGGTGCTGACCCCCCACAACGCGGCCCTGACCGTGGAATGCGCCGAGCGCATGGCCATCGCTTCGGTGCAGAACGTGCTGGACTTCTTCGCCGGGACACTCGACCCGGCGCTGATCGTGAACAAGGATTTCCAAAGATGACCAAACCGAAACTGCGCATCGGCCTGATCGGCACCGGATTCATGGGCAAGGCCCATGTATTCGGCTTCACCTCGGCCCCTCGCGTCTTCGAGCTGCCCTTTGATCTGGACCTGCACACGGTGGCCGACATCACCGACGCCGCAGCCGAGCGGGCCCGCCAGACCCTGGGCTTCGCCCACGCGACCAGCGACTGGCGGACGATCATGGCGAACCCCGACATCGACCTGGTGTCGATCACCGCGCCCAATGCGCTGCACAAGGAGATGGCGCTGGCGGCGATTGCGGCGGGCAAGCACGTCTATTGCGAAAAACCGCTGGCGCCGCTGGCGCAGGACGCCCGGGAGATGGCCGAGGCCGCCGAGGCGAAGGGCGTCAGGACGCAGGTGGGGTTCAACTATCTCTGCAACCCGATGCTGGCGCTGGCGCGCGAGATGATCGGGGCAGGCGAGTTGGGCGAGATCCGGGGCTATCGCGGCATCCATTGCGAAGACTACATGGCCGACGCCGCGGGCCCCTTCACCTTCCGGCACGACCCGGCGGGCGGCGGCGCGCTGGCCGACATCGGCAGCCATGCGCTTGCCACGGCCGAATTCCTCTGCGGGCCGGTCACCCGCGTCATGGGCGACTGCGTCACGATGATCGGCGAACGCCCGGACGGGCGCGGCGGCCGCAAGGCCGTCACCGTCGATGATGTCGGCCGGGCCTTCCTGCGCTTTGAAAACGGAGCCTCCGGCAGCATCGAGGGCAACTGGATCGCAACGGGCCGCAAGATGCAGCACGACTTCGAGGTTTATGGCACGAAGGGCGCCCTGGCCTTCAGCCAGGAGCACTTCAACGTGCTGCACTATTTCTCCACCGCCGACGGCAAGGGCCGCCAGGGTTTCCGCCGCATCGAGGCCGGGCCGGACCACGCACCCTACGGCCTGTTCTGCGTCGCGCCGGGCCACCAGCTGGGCTTCAACGACCTGAAGGCGATCGAAGTCGCCGGCTACGTCAACGCCATCGGCGGCAAGGGGGCGGAGCCGTTCAACTTCCGCAAGGGCCTGCGCATCCAGACGCTGGTCGAGACGATCCAGGCTTCGGCCCGCGAGAGCAGATGGATCGACGTGACATGACCCTTGCCATCGGCGTCATCGGTCTGGGCGTGATGGGGGCCGAGCACCTTCGCCTGCTTCGCAACGAAACGCGCGACGCGCAGGTCGTGGCTGTTTGCGATGCCGACGACGCACGGGCGCAGTCATTGAAGGGCGATGCCACGGTATTCGCCGACCCTCTGGCCCTGATCGGGTCGGACAAGGTCGAAGCCGTGGTGATAGCGTCGCCCGACAACACTCCTGCGTCCCTTGCGATGGCCTGCATAGCCAGCGGCAAACGCGTGCTTTGTGAAAAACCGCTGGGAGGGTCCACTCAGGATGCTCTCAAAGTCATCGACGCGGAAATTTCCTCTGGCAAGCGTTACGTCCAGACCGGCTACATGCGCCGGTTCGATCCCGCCTATCTTGCGCTACAGACCGCCGTTGCAACCGACCAGATCGGGAACATTGTGCTGATGCACAACGTTCACCGCAACAAGGCTGCGCCCAAGTGGTTTCGCGGCGCGATGGCGATCACGAATTCATTCGTTCACGAAATCGACGTCAGTCGCTGGCTGCTCGGATGGGGCATGGCCTCGGCCCGGATCGTCTCGGCAAAGGGCGGCGATCCGATACTGATCACGATGGAAACCGACCTCGGGCAGCTTGTCAGCACCGAGGTTTATCTGAACGCCGGCTACGGCTACCACGTTCATTGTCAACTCGTGGGGACGAAGGGAACGGTCGAGACCCTGCAGGACGCGTCGATCACCTCGAACCGGGATGGAAGAAGCGCGCACGTCTTTCCCGACAACTGGATTCCGCGGTTCAGGGAGGCTTACCGACTGCAAATGAATGCCTGGGTCAAGTCGGTGCAGGACGGAACCCATGTGGGTGCGTCGGCCTGGGATGGATACGTCGCAACGGCGATTGCCGAGCAGCTTGTGGTTGCGCTGCGGAGTGACACCAAAGTCAGCCTGTTTCCCGGGCCGCTTCCCGCGCTTTACATCTGAACATCAGGGAAGGTCGAACCATGTCGATCCGCTTTGCAATCAACCGAACCTGCGCACCGCAACTCCGGCTTGACGAGTTCATCGGTCTGGCGACCGCGGTCGGCGTTCACGCCGTGGAAATCCGCAACGATGTCGAGGGTCGCGAGTTCGCGGACGGCACCCCGGCGCGAGAGCTGAAATCCCGGCTGGACGATGCGGGCTTGGTTGTGGCTTCGGTTAACGCCCTGCAGCGATTCAATGAATGGACCGACGAGCGGGAGAGGGAAGCAAGACATCTTGCCGCCTACGCCGCCGATCTGGGTGCGCCAGGACTTGTGCTCTGTCCGGTGCACAATGATGAACATGGATGGACCGCCGCGGACAGCGAACGCAATCTGCGGGAAGGACTGCGGCGGCTGCGTCCGATCCTGCTTGAACACGGTGTGACCGGCTATGTCGAACCGCTCGGCATGAAGGCTTCGACGATGAAGCGGCAGGATATGGCGGTTGCCGCAATCACGGATGTCGGGGGCTGGGACGCCTACAAGCTATGCTACGACACGTTCCAGTACTTCCGCTGCAGCGACACGGCCCTTTTTCCCGAGCATATCGGCCTGGCGCATATGTCAGGGATCTCGCGCCGCGACCTTGAACCGGGCGAAATGCTGGAGCCAGAGCGCGGCCTGATCTTCGTGGATGACAGGGTAGGTAACGTTGCGCAGCTTAGCGCCCTTGTCCGGATGGGTTACGACGGGTTCGTCTCGATGGAGCCGTTCAATCCGGCCGTCCAGAACGACCCCGATCTGACGGCACATCTTCGCGCCAGCCTTGAATATGTGGCTGCTCTGGTCGTGCCTGAAGCCGGTGT
>JBJOQI010000267.1:0-11542 GCA_046050045.1 Pseudomonadota bacterium
AACCGCGCCGCTGCTGGCGCTTCGGCTGGCGGCATTCGGCCTTGGCATCCCGATCGTCTTCACGTTCCACGGCGCGACCCCCGAGCGCGAGGGCGCGGTCGCGGCGATGGCGCGACGCGCGGCGGACCTGACGATCTCGCCCTCGCAGGCCTCGCTCGAGGCGCTGATCGCGAAGGGCCTGCCGCGGGTGACGACCCGGCAGCTTGGGCTTGGGGTCGCGCCGCTCGCTGTGACCGACCCGGCCGAGGTCGCGGCGCTGCGCCAAAAGCTTCTGGGCAACGAGGGTCAGTTCCTTGTTGTCAGCCTGTCGCGGCTGTCGACCCAGAAGGGCATCGACGTGATGATCGAGGTGGCGGCACGGGTGGCCCGGCAGCGGCCGGACATCGTCTTTGCCGTCGCCGGCGGCGGGGCCGCGCCGGGCGAGGCCGAGGCCTGGGCGCGCGCGGCGGGGGTGGAGCGGTCGATGCGCTTTCTCGGGCCGGTCAGGACCGTGGCCGAGCACCTGCGGGCCTCGGACATGTTCCTGCTGACCTCGCGGTGGGAGAACCTGCCGATCTCGATCGTCGAGGCGTTCCGGGCCGGGTTGCCGGTGGTGGCGACGGATTGCGGCGGGGTCAGGGAGCTGGTGGACGACGCGGTGGGTGCGCTTGCCCGGGTCGAGGATGCCGAGGGGATCGCGGCGGCGGTGCTTGAACTGGCGGGGGATGCCGACCTGCGTGCCCGCAAGGGGGCGGCGGCACTGGCGCGGTCGGGCGAGGCGCGGTTCGACCCGGATGCGGTCCACGCGACCTTCGAGGCGATGTACGGCGAGGTTCTGGACGGGCGGGGCTGAAAGGGTGTCCCACGGTGGGACGCCCATAAAAGCCATTTCTTTTCAGATAGATCGACGCGCAGTAAGGATGCGTTAACCGTTTCCGCCGGCAGGCGGCAAGGGCTCAGATCCGCTTCCAGGGCCGCATCAGTGCCGACTTCACACGGCGAAGCGCGCGCCGCTTGGTGATGTATCCCGCACCCTTCCCTGCCAGATGGCGTTCCCAGACGGCCCTGTCGGTGAAATAGAACATCTCGAGCCGGGGAAGGTCGAAAAGATCGTCCTCGCCCGTCGCGGTGAAGAGGCGCGTGCCCACGTTGGTCCGGTAGTCCCGCGCGATCGTCGCCCGCACCCGCGCATCCGTCCGGCCATAGGGTGCGGCGAAATGCGGAACGCCGACCCCCAGCCGATCCTCGATCTCGCGCAGCGAGACCGTCAGTTCAGCGGTCAGTGCCTCGTCGGTCAGCGAGGTCAGGTCGGGGTGGCTGACGGTATGGCCGCCGAAGATCACGCCCTCTCCCGCCAGCGTGCGGATAGTGCCCCAGCCCATCAGCGCACGCGGCGGGTCGGCGATGCCGCGCCAACCCTCGGCACGGCCGACAAAACCGGTGGGCAGGTAGACGATGGGCCGGAAACCATGCCGCTGCATCACCGGCCAGGCCGTGCGGGCGAAGTCCTCGAACCCGTCGTCAAAGGTGATGACGACCGACCTTGGCGGCAGCGTGGCACCGCCCGACCGCGCGGCCAGCACATCGTCCAGCGTCAGGACCGGCAGACCCGAGGCCGCAAGACACTCCATCTGCATCGCGAAGTCCGAGGGCGCGATGGCCGTCGCCCCGCCCCGGTCCGAGATCGAGTGATACATCAGGATATCGGCGACCGGCCCGGCCATGCGCTCAGTCCTCGACGCGGTGGCTTTCGAACTCGTGCCGGTGCGCGGCCCAGGCCGCCCGGTCGATCCCGCCGTCCGCCGTCAGCACGTCGCTTGCCGCATAGGCCATCGCAAAGGCGTGGTGGGTATTGTCATGGGCAAACAGTCCCTGCCGCCCGAACCCCAGATAGCCGTCAAGCGACGACAGCCAGCGGTCGATGGTCTCGAAATGCGCCTGATAGTTCAGGTCATAGACTGGATAGGCGTGCGCCAGCCGCCGCGTTTCGCAGCGGATCACCGGCACGTTGACCGGCAGGCCCAGATCGCCCAGCCACTTGCAGTAGTGCTGCCCCAGTTCCTCGTCGGACATGTCCCACCACTTTTCGCCCGGATCGCAGGGCAGTTCGGCGCACAGGATCGTGCGCCCCCTGGGTTCGGTGGCCGAATTGTAGTTCTTGGGTTCCGACATCCGGGAAATCGGGATCGAGAGTTCCGGGAAGTAATGCGCGTCGTATTCGGTGAACTGGTCGGTCCCGAGGATCAGGTAGACCAGGATCATGCCACGGAACCGCATCGCCTTGGCCGCCGCCATGACCTCGGGCGGCGGGGGCGGGTCCATCAGGCGCACGACAGTGGTCAGGGGAATGGTGGAATAGACCTGATCGCTGTCGATCTTCCGTTCGACCCCGTTTTCGCGCACGTAGATGCCGGTCACGCGGCCCTTGTCATGGGTGATCCGGCTGACATCGGCGTTGAAGGCGAAGTCCGCGCCCTGCGCCCTGGCCCGCTCGACCATCGCGGCGCTGATCTGGCCGAAGCCCTTCTTCGGGTAGTAGAACCGCCCCGTGGTCGGCCCCTTCATCCCCGGCAGCATCCGCATCATCTTGCCAAGGATCTTGCCGACCGATGACCCAGAGACGCGGCGTTCGGCCAGCGTGACCGCCAGTTTGTCGGGCTCGAGCCCCCAGAGCTTTTTCACGTAAGGGAAGTAGAAGTTTTCCGAGATCGTCGGCCCAAGCCCGTCGTAAAGGACCGAAGAAAAGGTGCGCGCGCCCTGCCCCTTCTTGCGGAAGCGGTTCAGGATCATGTCGCCGAACAGCGAGGCCGCGAAGGGCTTGGGCAGGCGCAAGAGCGCATCGGCGGGCTTCAGCGGGAAGTGGATCCACTTGCCCCCCAGCCGGATGCGCCCATGCCGCGGCTGCAACAGCAGGTCGTCGCCCAGCAGATCCTTCACGTCGGCCAGCACATCCGGATCAGCGACCGGGTGGAACCGGTGGCTGCCATAGTCGCACCAGATGCCGTCGATCTGGAACGAGGTGGAGTTGCCGCCGGCGACCGCCGCACGCTCGATCACCTGAACGCGGGCCTTGCCCGCCTTGGTCAGGGCATAGGCGGCCGCGATCCCGGCCGGGCCTGCGCCCAGAACCGTGATCTTCGGCTTTGCCGTGCCTGCATCCGCCTGCATCGACCGTGTCACCCGTTCAATCGTCATCGCTGCACCCAAACTTCAATCGGTCACGGGTCTGGCGGCGCGCCATCCCGTGCCGGACACCGCAAGGACCAGCGCGCCCAGCGCACCCGCCCCGAACATCACCGCCTGCCAGACCAGCCCCGAGGCCACGACCTGCGCGGCACTTGCCCCGAAGGGCAGAAGCAGCGCGGCAAGCGAGCTTTCCCGCACGCCGAGGCCGTTGAGCGAAATGGGAAGGACCGCGACGATCTTGGCCAGCGGCCAGGCAAAGAACCAGGCGGCCAGCGGAATCGTCACGCCGACCGCAAGGCCAAGCTGCGCCGACAGCCAGATAAACAGCGACTGGATCGCAAGCGACAGGGCCAGCGTCACGACCAGAAGCGCCGGGCGACGGCCAAGGCCCGCAAAGGCATCCGCCGTGCGCAGCGCGAGGCCCTGTGCGGGCAGGCGCGGAATGCGGGTCCAGAGCGCACGGACCAGAAGCGGAAAGCCGTAGATCACCCCGGCCAGCAGCGCGACCAGAACCGCCGCGATTTCCAGCCCCACGGCCAGCCCGGTGGCCCCGTCGCGCAGCAGCATCAGACCCGCAAGCGACAGGCAGATCATGCCCACCATGTCGATCAGCCGGTCGGCGACCGCACCGGCGGCAAGCTTCGGGCCGTCGCGCATCGCGCCGTGCGCAATCGCCGCGCGTACCGCGTCGCCCCCCGCCGCACCCGGCAGGCACAGGTTCGCCGCCAGCCCGGCAAAATGGGCGCGCAGCGCGTGCAGGTAGGGCAGGCCCCGGTCCAGCAGCAGCCACCACTTCGCGGCATTGGCGACGTGGCCCGCAAGGAAGGCCGCGAAGACGCCAAGGAACAGCGGCAGCGTGACCTTCGAGAAGCCCTCGACAATCGCTGCGCGCGGCAGAAGCCAGAACAGAAGCACAAGGAACAGGACGGAACCGCCCGCCCTGATCCCCCATTTCCGCATGGCCTTGCCCGTGGCCATCGTCATGGCCTCAGATGCAAGCGCGAGATCATGTCGGCGATCAGCCCGAGCGACCAGATGATCAGCGCCGAGAGGAAGGCGAAGATCGTGGTCTCGGACAGGTTGTCCATGAAGATGTCATAGACGAACTTCGCCGCGCCGAGGCCCATCAGCACCAGGCCAAGCGGGATGAAGACGCGCAGCGGGTTGAACAGCGTCGTCATGCGCAGGACGAGGATCAGGAAGTTGATGAAATCGACGGGCCGGATCTTCGACTTGCCGACGCGCTTGCCGTATTCGATGGGGGTATAGATCATCCGCTTGCCGTTGCAGGCCATGCAGAGCGTGATGGTCGTCGTAAAGCTGAACTTCTGCGGCAGCAGCGGGATGAAGGGCACCAGTTCGGATTTTCTGAAAACCCGAAGGCCCGAGTTCAGGTCGTTGAGCCGCCGCTCGGCCAGGAAGGACGCGAAGTTGTTCAGGATGAACTTCGCGGGCTTGCGGATCCAGGGGACGTTCTTCATCGCGGCACCGCGGTCGCCCACGACCATGTCCTGCGTGCGGCACATCTTCAGCATCTCGGGGAGGTAGCGCGCCGGATAGGTGCCATCGGCGTCGATGATCGCCACGTATTCGTGCTGCGCCTGGCGGATGCCGCGCTTGAGGCTGGCACCATAACCGGTGTTCACCTGATTGGTGTCCACGATCACACCGGTCGATTTCGCGATCTCCAGCGTCCGGTCGGTCGAGCCGTCGTCGATCACGATGATCTCGTAGGGCACGCCGGTCGCGTCCATCTCGCGCCGCACATCGGCGACGGTCTGGGCGACGGCGCCCTCCTCGTTGTAGGCGGGGATGACGATCGACAGGCTCAGCCCCTCGAAGTCCCCCGAGGCCTCGGCCAGATTGACCGGGCTGTTCGCGACATCCTTCATCGCACCCATTCCTTTCGCCGCCACGCGGCCCTTGTCCGGCGCCGTCATGGCACGTGCAGCCGGTTCTTCCGGCCAAGAACATGATACTCGAACAGGCACCAGACAAAGGCCGTGGCCGAGTAGACATAATAGAGCTGATGCCAGGCCAGCGCCCTGAGCGCGAACCAGACGCCGCCATGGGCGCGCATAAAGCTGAAAAGCGGCCAGTTCAGGGCAAGCGCAAGGCCCGCCAGTGCGAGCGCCAGCCACCAGAGGCCCGGCGCGAACGGCAGCGCCAGGACCGACAGGATCAGCAGTCCCGCGACCCCGGCTTTCAGCCGCTCGGACTTCGAGGTGTTCAGGTCGTCGGCCAGCCCCTCGCGCGCGATCATCAGCCGCGCCCAGGGCATCGCGCGGCGGAACAGGTCGGTATGGATCGCGCCCTTCGGTGTCCAGACCTTGAGGTGCTTGCCCAGAAGGGTCGGGTCCAGCACGATCCGGGCCCCGGCGCGGCGGATGCGGTAGCCAAGCTCGATGTCCTCGATCGAGGGCACGCGGTAGGTTTCCACGTCGAAGCCGCCCACGGCGCGGAACACATCCGCCCGGACCGCGCCGCAGCCCGCCCAGAAGGTCGCGGCATCGCGTTTGGCGGTCTGGTGATAGAAGCGGTGCATCAGGTTCTTGTAGCGGCTGAACCAGTGCTGGCCGTCAGGCTCGCTGTCGTAGCTGCCAAAGACCGCGCCCACCTCGGGGTCGGTGAAGGCCGCCGCGACCTTCAGCGCGCCATCGTCCCAGGCGATCACGTCGCTGTCGACGAACCACAGGATCTGGCCCGTCGCGTGCTCGGCCGCCAGATTGCGCGCCACGCCCGGACCGCCGTTCTGCGGTGTGACCAGGACGCGCGCGCCAAGGCCTTCGGCCACGCGCGCGGTGTCGTCGGGCGACTGGTCATCGACCACGATCACCTCGGCCACCTCGCCGCGCGCCTGCATCGCCATCAGCGGCTTTAGCACCCGCGGCAACAGGCCCGCGGCGCGAAAGGCCGGAACCACGACGCTAATAGTCAACCCGCTCATCGGACACGCCCCGCAGTTCTGAACAGCACGACAAATGCCATCGCCACCGGCAGAAGCCAGATCATCCGCGCGCCATAGCGCGAGGCCGGCTGCGAAATACCGCCACAGACAAAGGCATTGGCAAGAATACCCAGGAGCAGCACCACCGCAAAGGCCCGCACCTCGGGCGGCAGACCGGCAGGCTGCGCCAGCAGCGCCAGCACCATCACAAGGCACAGAGCATAATACACGCCCTGCACCCGGGTGAGGCCGCCCAGCCAGTCCTCGCTGCCACTGGTGATCCAGCCGTCGCGGAACTCGCCCGTCAGCAGTGCATCAAGGCCCTGATGCTGGGCGATCACGCTGTCCGTGGCAAAGGTCATGTCGACCGAGAACATCCGGCTTTGCAGCAGGGTGTTGCGCAGGAAGGCCATCGCGGTCGCGACTGGGCGCGAGAGGGCGACATCGGCAAGAAACCCGGCCTGGTCGCGGGCCACGCGGATCTGCTGGTCGGCAGGCAGGAACATGAACGAGCCGAGGTCGCGGGTCTGCTTGAACAGGATATGCGAGGCCGTCAGCCGCATCGGGTCGCCCGACAGCTGCAGTTCGGCAAACAGCGCGCAGGTCGGATAGGTGGCGTCGGGGCAGCGGTCTGCCAGATAGTCATACCCCGGACCGTCCTGGATCAGACGCGCGGTCATGAAGGGCCGGATCACGACCTCCTTGTCGGCGACCTTCGAGGCGACCGCCCGGATCGTGGCCTGCTGCGCCATCGCGACGGCAAGCAGCGCCAGCACGAACAGCCCGGCACGCCACCAGGTTCCGCGCCGCAGCACCAGCGCGACCAGCAGCGCAGCCGGCAGCATCGCGGCCCCGATGGCGAAGTGCGACAGGTGCGACACGATCGCTACCGCGCCCAGCCCCAGCGCCACCAGGTATTGCCAGAATGTCATGTCCCGGCCAAAGGCCACCACGGTCGCAATCGTCAGGATCAGCACCGGGGCGAAGATGTCGGGCATCAGATAGGCCACGAAGAAGGGCATGGCCGAGGGCAGGCAGGCAAGCGCCGTCAGGGCCACAAGTGCAGCCAGCGAAAACGGCGCGGCCGCCCTGCGCATCGCCGCGCCATAGGCCAGCGCCAGTGTGCCGATGACGGCCGCGGCATGGAGCAGGACCATCACCTCTAGCGCGCCGACCGACGACAGGAGGCCCACGACCAGAGAATAGAAGATCGACCGCGAGCCATCGACGGTCTTGTCATCAGCGGCCGCCGTCGCATCGCCTGCAACAGCGCCCGGCGCCGCGTCGCCAGCGGCGGGCGCAAGCCGGTGCAGGATCGCCTCGCCCTGTTCGATGTAGCCGGCCGTGTCGAAGTAGAACAGCGGCCTGCCGTTCAGGATCAGGACCGAAAGGCAAAGCAGGGTCGCAAGCCCGAACCACAGAAGCGCCGACGCGGGCGTTCCGTCACGGTCGAGGGGCATGGCGGCCCGCCGCATCATGCAGGGACCGGCCCCGCCGCGCGCAGGGCGCGGAAATAGGCAATCGTCTCGGTCAGGCCGCGTTCCAGATCGACCCGCGGCTCCCACCCCAGGGCCTTGCGGGCCAGCGTGATGTCGGGCTTGCGCTGCACGGGATCGTCGCTCGGCAGCGGCTCGTACACCAGTTTCGAGGCCGAACCGGTCAGGCGGATCACCGCCTCGGCCAGTTCGAGGATCGTCATCTCGACCGGGTTGCCGATATTGACCGGGCCGGTGAAATCGTCGGGGCTGTTCATCAGCCGCATCAGCCCGTCGACCTGATCCGAGACGAAGCAGAAGGACCGGGTCTGCTCGCCCCGTCCGTAGATCGTGATCGGCTGATTGGCCAGCGCCTGCATGATGAAGTTCGACACGACGCGCCCGTCCTGCGGGTGCATCTTCGGGCCGTAGGTGTTGAAGATGCGGGCCACCTTGATGCGCAGCCTGTGCTGGCGGTGATAGTCGAAGAACAGCGTCTCGGCGCAGCGCTTGCCCTCGTCATAGCAGGACCGGAAGCCGATCGGGTTCACGTTGCCCCAGTAATCCTCGGTCTGCGGGTGCACCGTGGGGTCGCCATAGACCTCGGAGGTGCTCGCCTGCAGGATCTTGGCCTTCAGCCGCTTGGCAAGGCCAAGCATGTTGATCGCGCCGTGCACGGATGTCTTGGTCGTCTGCACCGGGTCGTGCTGGTAGTGCACCGGGCTTGCCGGGCAGGCGAGGTTGTAGATCTCGTCTACCTCGACGTAGAGCGGAAAGGTCACGTCGTGGCGCATGACCTCGAAGCGGGGGTTGCCGATCAGGTGCGCGACGTTGGTGCGCCGCCCGGTGTAGTAGTTGTCGACGCAGAGCACATCGTGCCCCTCGCCCAGCAGCCGTTCGCAGAGGTGCGAACCGAGGAACCCCGCGCCGCCGGTCACAAGAATGCGTTTCATCGTGGCGCTCATCAGAACCCTGCCTGTCTGGTCGTCTCGCCCGGCCGAATGCCGCAGGCCCTGTCACTGCAGGGGCGCTGCGGCCCGGCTGCTTGGGTGCATCCTTCGGCACCCGGCATCGGTCGCAGTATCATTTGATTGCAAGGAACCCTTCGAAGCAGAGGTACTTCTGCACCGACACCACGTCCTTGAAGCCCGCGCGCCCCATCAGGTCAAGGTTGCCCTGGGTCGAGAAGGGGTCGAGCACGCCCTTGAGGCTGCGCGTCTTTTCCACGATCTCCTCGCTGGAAAATCCGTTGCGGGTTTTGAAGTCGTTGTAGAGCTGGCTGATGATGTCCTGGAAGCGCGCATCGGGGGCGCGGACCTTTTCGAACATCACGAAGGCACCGCCCCAGTTCAGGCGTTCGTAGATCTTGTCGAACAGCTCCTGGCGGTAGCGCGGCGGCACGAACTGCATCGTGTAGTAGCTCACGATCATGTCGGCCTTTTCCATCTCCAGGTGGCGCGCGTCACCCTGCACGATCTGGCAGCTTGCCGTGTCGGCGCAGTGCTTTTCCGCCGCGCGGACCATCGCGGGCTCGATTTCCAGCCCGACGAAACGCGCGCCCGCCTTGCGGGCATTGTGCAGCGCGAGTTTCTTCAGCAACTCGCCCGTCGAGGTGCCGATTTCATAGACGATGCTGTCGGCGTGGACGAAATAGTCCGACAGCTGGCAGGTCAGGTCATGCCCGGATTCATACAGCGGCACCGACTGACGGATGTGGTCCACGAAGGTGTCGGGAACATTGTTGCCGAACGTCCACCCGGCATTCTCAGCTGAAATCTTCTGGCCGACGCCCATTGTCCATCTCCTGCAATCGCTTTTGACACCCGCCGGCCAATCGCCCGGCGACAACTCACTTACCCGCACCGCGCCAATATCTGCCTCGACGTCACCCCCGCCAAGTCATTTCTTCATGACCCTGCCCGGGCTGGTTGCAGATCGGGGGACGGATCGCGGAACGCGAACACGTTATGCGCAGTCGGGAAACAGTGGCGTGTCGCTCAGCCGTCGGCTTCCACCGCTGCCCTGTACCAGGCAACAATCGCCGCCCGCTCTGCCGGTTCGATGTAGCTGACGTTGGCGGGCGGCATCGCCGTGGTCAGCCCGGCCTGCACATAGATCTGCCGGGCATGGCGCAGGATGTCGGCCCGGGTCTCCAGCCGGACGGCCTTTGGCGCCCAGTGGATGCCTTCATACCCCGGCTCGGCCGCGTGGCACATCGAGCAGCGGCCAAGCACGATGCTTTCCACATCCGCATAGCCCTCGGTCGCGGCAAAGCGCTGCGCGGCGGGGCTCAGCCGCGCCTCGCCCCCGGGGATCGGGCGCTGCATCGTCGACAGCCAGACGATCGCGATGAACAGCAGCGCCGTTGCCAGCCAGGTCCAGTGCGGGTTGCCCTTGCGCGCATGATGCGTGTTGAACCAGTGCCGGATCGTCACCCCCATCAGGAACACCAGCGCCGCGATCAGCCAGTTGTACTGGCTCGCGAAAGCCAGCGGGTAGTGGTTCGACAGCATCAGGAAGATCACGGGCAGCGTCAGGTAGTTGTTGTGGGTGGACCGCAGCTTGGCGATCTTGCCGTACTTCGCGTCCGGCTTGCGTCCCGCGATCAGGTCGGCCACCACGATCCGCTGGTTCGGCATGATCACCAGAAACACGTTCGCGGTCATGATCGTGGCGGTGAAGGCCCCCAGGTGCAGCAGCGCCGCCCGCCCCGTGAAGACCTGCGTATATCCCCAGGCCATCGCCACAAGGATCGCGAACAGCACGACCATCAGCCCGGTCGGGTTTTCCCCCAGCGGCGACTTGCACAGCAGGTCATAAAGCACCCAGCCCAGCGCCAGCGAGGCCAGCGAAATGGCAACCCCCTGCCAGGCCGCAAGCTCCATCACGTTCAGGTCGATCAGATAGAGATCGGCGCCCAGGTAGTAGACCAGGCACAGAAGCGCAAAGCCCGACAACCAGGTCGAATAGCTTTCCCACTTGAACCAGATCAGTTCCGACGGCATCGCCGCCGGGGCCACGAGGTATTTCTGGATGTGGTAGAACCCGCCGCCGTGCACCTGCCACTGCTCGCCATCCGCCCCGCTGTCCAGCTTGCGGTCGCGATGCAGGCCAAGGTCAAGCGCGATGAAGTAGAAGGACGACCCGATCCAGGCAATCGCCGTGATCACATGCGTCCAGCGCACGGCAAGTTCGATCCACTCGCCAAGGATCACCCAGTCGTTCATCAGCTTCCCCGATAGGTCGAATAGCCGAAGGGGCTGAGCAACAGCGGCACATGGAAATGCGCCGAGGCATCCGAAATGCCGAAGCGGATCGGGATTTCGTCCAGAAACAGCGTGCCCGCCCCCGCCTGCCCGCTGGCCCGCAGGTAGTCGCCCGCGCAGAAGACCAGCTCATAGCCGCCTTCGGTGAAGTCCTTGCCCTCGAGCATCGGTCCGTCGGTGCGCCCGTCGTCGTTGGTCACGACCTCCCTGATCTTGCGGTGGCTGTTGCCGCTGACGCGGTAGAGCATGATCTTCAGCCCCGCCGCCGGCCTGCCCGCCGCGGTATCGAGCACATGTGTCGTCAGTCGGCCCATGTCGTCCCCCTGTTTGCCCGATGATTGCCGCCCCCCGCGGCGCTTTGCAAACCCGTTGCGTCGGGTTGGGGCTTTATTTCCGGCGCGGGAAGTGCCTGACTGCGGGAAAACAACAGGGACAATCCGGATGCGATACCCCCGCGACATGATCGGCTACGGCGCCAACCCGCCCGATGCGGCCTGGCCCGGCGGCGCGCGCATCGCGATCAGCCTTGTGCTGAACTACGAGGAAGGCGGCGAGAACAACATCCTGCACGGCGATGCCGCGTCCGAGGCCTTCCTGTCGGAAATCGTCAGCGCGCAGCCCTGGCCCGGTCAGCGCCACTGGAACATGGAATCGATCTACGACTACGGCGCACGTGCCGGGTTCTGGCG